>NZ_JAGYGS010000062.1:0-18765 GCF_018991185.1 Lactiplantibacillus sp. 7.2.4 | reverse complement strand
CCCCTCATTGACCAGTTGTGCTAGTGCGCCACGTTGAAAACGTGATAAAGTAGATGTACCCAAAGTAATCACTCCCTATATTGGTTGGAATTAGTTACTACCATTGTAAGTGATTGCTTTGGGATTTTTAATTTCTGTTCGGATTAATTATAGAATTTGCCCAGTAGAGAACTTAAACTTTACTTTTTCATTTTTATTCCAATTTTCAGTGTTAACGTATTGCGTATCAGTCGTGACGTTGGACTTATCCTTTAATTTGACTACTGCAGAAAAGTTTTTAATATTAGCTCCTGTGGTATTTTCGACGGTTGCACTGTATTCAATCCATCCAGAACCATCATCAGTTTTGTCATTAAACTTGATTGATTTGATTAGACTGTCCACAGCTGCATTTCGTGTTGTGTTTTTGTTGGCTGCATTGCCGGATCGCCGAAGCTCTACGAGATAAGAATTATATTTTGAATCGACTTTCAAATGGTACTTGTTGTCAATTTTCACCAGAATCGCATTGCGAGCGTCATACGCCTTATTCCATTTAGTTGAAAAATCGGAGTCGTTATAAGATTTAAGCGCCTTTTTTTGATTCTTCAAACTATTGATGTAAGCAATGGCGTTTTCTTGTAGGAACGTACTTTTGAACTTTTTGGAAGAATAGCTGGAAATTTGTTTGAGCTCAGCATTGATAAACGACTTATAATCCGATTGATTGATATCCTGGTCACCAGCTTCATCCGTTAATTTCCAACGTGCTTCGAGTCCTTGTTCCAAGCTGGTGATGAAATCCTTGTCGTAATACTTGGTTTTACTGGTTTTGTTCGAGCAGCCGACCAGTGTGATTGACAGCAGCAGTGCAAGTAATAGTCCGGTTACTTTATGCCAATGAATATGTGTTGTCATAATGAATCCTCCAAATTAATAATAAGACTTCAGTGTATTGTTTTCGAAGTGATGGATCGATCTAGAAGCTCAAATCCAACGGGTTGAGAAACCGTTAATTAAAACTAGTCTTCGTCGTCGTCACCAATCGATTATGAGTAAATGTGAATGAAACCGACGCCCCGGATTTCCCCTTGATACTGGTATAGTTAATAATTTGCGCGCTCAAGACACCCGAACCCGAGATTGATTCAGCGTTAGGCGTCCCCAGTTTTGCCTCCACTGAACTCAGCGTGTCGCCTTCCTTGATGCCATTGAGCGTGGCCGTTGTGAGTTTGTCATTCGGCGTTAGTGAAGCATTGCTATAGCCCTTAGCAACTGCTTTACCACCATAAAAACTGGCAGTCACAGTTGCACCGCTCAATGATTGATCAACATTGGTCCAGGTATATTGGGTCGCTTCTTTATCGAGCCCGCTAATACTGGTCTTAGTACTCTGGTCTGGCTTGCCAAACATTTCCTTGACTTTAGTCTCAGTCGTTGCGGTGCCGTTGTTGGGAAGTGCAACTTGGATTTGCTTGTAGTTCGCAAGTGAAATGCCAGTCGTCGTTTTAGCGCTTGACGACGACTGTTTGTTAGTAGACGCTTTGGAACTGGATGATGATGAACTGCTAGTGCTGCTGCAAGCAGTTAGTGTTAGCCCTGCCACGAGTACTGCAGTGAGCGTGGTGATTTTCTTCATGGTGATTCCTCCAAAATAATTACACCTTTTTATGACTTGAGATTGTTGGTCAATGGCCGAAATGCGGTTTAATTCAAGTAGAAAAGGGCACGCTGATGACAAAGTGTACATACAGCGTATACCTGTCTGCGATGAAGCGTGAGAAGGGTGTTCAAAATATTTGCTGGCAGAAAACTGATCTGACAGGCTTTGAGTCGTGGTGGAGTAAGCGCTACCAACAATGGCGGTGACCCACTACAAGCATGTCCGCGAGACAGGCCCCGATTGTAAAATCTCGCAAGTGTGATGGGCGACTACTGTATAAACAAATTATAGACGTGAAATAAATATCGTTATAATAACTATACCGTATAACGATGCCAATATTCAGCATATTTCATGTATTTTAAAATCAACAAGTCAGTTAATAAGCGAGTGTTGTCAAATATGTATACTGTGACGATATATTGCCTGAGTGCGTCTAGCTGATTTGTTTGTCCAATAATTGCCATGACGTCGTAGCATAGCAGGGCGCTGCATCGCATGGTCAATACACGTGTCACGGCTGAATAATCAGACAATCATTATTACACTGCAATCAATCTCATCACTGCATATCCAAGCTATACCATTTCATATCACAGCCACAAAAAAACACCCACCAACCAGTAGCAATCGCCAGTCAACAAGCGCCTCAAAGTCCATATAATCCAAAAAATGGCCCCATCTCCCGCCTAACCGAGCAAGATGGGGCCGAATAATCAACGAATCACAATCACATTACAAGGGGCATGGTCGACCACGTAGCTTGTCGTTGAGCCAACGGACACGCGGTTGGGGGAGTCGGCGCCAGTCGCACCGAGTACGATCAAGTCAATCTCCGGATGCTGCTTGGCATAGTCCTCAATGGTGTGCTTAGGAATGCCATAACTGATTTCAGTCTTCAGGTTAGGCGCCGATGTGGTGGCGACGAATTGCTGCCGTTTGCGCATGGCGTCCTTTGCGTGGGCCGCTTCGGAGTCCAGTAGTTCAGCTAGAACTGGGTCGAGTGCCGGGGTGTGATAGGCGCTGTCATCAACGACATAGAGCGCTGTTAAGTTGGCTTGGTGTCGCTGGGCGATATTCACAGCTTCGGTAAACGCCGCTTGGGCAGCATCAGAAGTATCAACGGGAACTAAAATATTGGTATAACGGCTTGGCATCTTAACCACCTCCACTTATCTTTATGCTCATTATAATGGATAAGTGGCCGGCAAGAAAATTAAACGCACCTAGTGGGCAAGCGCGCCCAACAGGCGTATATTAAAAGCAATGAATTTCTTTGGGGGGATCGGGTATGTTCAAGCAAGTTCAACACGCGCTATTGCGGTTTGAGCGGGTCGTCGAGCGGCAGCGGTATTGGCGCGCGCTCCGAGATACGCTGACATTACTGTTTCCGTTCGTCCTGATTGGGGCGTACGTCAGTTTTTTGAATCAAGCCATTTTTCAGCGCAATGGGTTTTTAAACCGCATTTATTATTTGAGTCATTGGGTGCCAGGCTTTAAACACCTGACGACCTATACCACGATGCTCAACCTGAGTATTAACGGCATTATTGCGATTATTGGGGCGTTCGCCGCTGCAAACTTTGTAGCGCGTTCAGCGCAGCGTGATAATTTGCTGGCGGGATTGACCGCGGCGATTAGTTTCATGATGCTTAATATTAATTACAATTATTTTAGTAATCATGGGCAAGCTACGGGCAGTCGCTTTTTAGAAAATAACCTAGGGACGCAAGGCATTTTTTTGGCATTATTGGTCGGCTTGATCACCGGCTGGTTGTTTAGCCATCTCGCGCGTCGACCACACGTCCATCAACAGTTAGAGGATCAGACCCACTTGTTAAAACGCGCTCGTCAGAGTTGGGTGCCGATGGTCAGTGCGTTATTGCTGTTTAGTCTCATTGGTTATGGTATCAGTTTTGTCAGCAAGGGCGGCCTAAACGGGTTGTTCTACGCCGTCTTTACGTTGCCGTTCAGCAATCCAGGTGCATCTGTATTGGTAATTATCGGTGTCGGGTCGCTCAGCAATTTGTACTGGTTGATTGGCATTATGGGACCGGTCGATTTCAGCGGCAATAGCGCAACCAGCACGGTCCAGAACCTGGAATATGCGCTCCAACATGGTTCTGCCTGGGGCGCACCTAATCCGGTAACGTTGCACACTTTATTTGATGTGTTTGCCAATGTTGGCGGTCCCGGCATGACACTGGCATTGTTGATTGCGATTTTATGGCGGTCACACAACCGCAATTATCGAACCGTGGCGAAAACTAGCGCGTTACCCGTTTTGTTCAACATTAATCAGCCGTTACTCGTGGGCCTGCCAATCGCCTATAGTCCGATTCTGGCGATTCCATTTTTGTTGGCGCCGATTGCGAGTATGCTGGTGACGTGGGTCGCACTCAAACTACAGTGGATGCCGCCAGTCGTTTACCCGGTCAGCAAGACGATGCCCGGATTCTTAACGGGCTGGTTAGGAACCGGTGGCGATTGGCGCGCTTTACTGGTGAGCGTGCTCAACATCGCGATTGCCACGGCGATTTACTTGCCATTTGTCTTACTAGCGAACCACGTCGATGAGGGAGGCCAAGCGGATGCTTAAACGTAATTGGTGGCGCTGGCTACTCGGATTAGGCTTATTAGTGGCCGTGTGTTGGCCAGCCTATAACTGGAGTCAGGCCAATATTAAAACGTTGAAAAATACCGGTCGAACGCGGATGGCGCCAGTTATCATGGTGCCGGGATCGAGTGCCTCACAGAACCGGTTTGATAGTTTAATTACAGAATTAGGAAAAGAAACGCCGCAAAAACACAGCGTCTTGAAACTCACGGTGGAGACGGACGGGTCCATTAAGTATAGTGGCTCGATTGCCGCCAATGATAACGAGCCCTTTATCGTGATTGGCTTCGCTAATAATCGGGATGGCAAGGCGAACATTGACAAACAAGCGGTGTGGCTGAATACGGCCTTTAAAGCGTTGGTGAAAACTTATCATTTTAATCATTTCTATGCGCTGGGTCATTCCAATGGTGGTTTGATTTGGACGCTATTCTTGGAACGCTACTTGAAGGACAGCCCTAAGGTCCATATCGACCGGCTGATGACGATTGCGTCGCCGTATAACATGGAATCGACGAGCACGACAGCGAAAACGAGTATGTTCAAGGAGCTCTACCAGTATCGTTCTGGTTTGCCACGCAGCCTGACCGTCTATTCGATTGCCGGAACTGAAAACTATACCAGTGATGGCACGGTACCGTACAATAGTGTCAATTACGGCAAGTACATCTTCCAAGACCAGGTTAAGCATTTCACGGAGATTACTGTCACGGGTGCCAATACGGCCCATTCGGACTTACCGCAGAATCAACAAATCGTCAGTCTGATTCGACAATACCTTCTGGCAGAAAACTTGCCAAATAAGATCCGGCAACAAAATGCGCAGCGGGTGCAAAACTAGGCCGACACGCGCATTGAGTGCAAAACTAGGGCAACATCTGCAATACCTGCAATATCAGCAGTATCTGCATACTTGTAATACCTGCGATACTTGCAATGCCACACAGTACAGGTGTATGGTCCGCAGACACGCGATTCAAATAGCGAGTGATACTGCGCGTTGGTTTGGGTCGACACATGAATAAATCAGCTACAAAACGAAGCAAGCACCGCCGCCGTTATCTCCAGTGAACGAGATAACGGCAGCAGTGCTTGTTTTATTTATCATTAATTTTGTATCGCAACATCAGTCTCATGATGTCATACTAAGTCAGCAGTCAGCAGTCAGCAGTCAGCGACGATGGCGAGTATGGTGGTGGCTGTGGCGCCGCGGATGATGATGTCGAACGTGGCGTTTGCCCCGAGTGATGCGTGTGCCACGGACGCGGAGTGCTTGGGCATTGGTTGCCGGTGTCGCAACTAGTCCGCCACAAATTCCCAGAATGATCAGTGCTGGGAGGATTCGCTGTCGTTTCATAATCGATAACCCCTTTAACTAAAACACTTATTCAGTTTATAAGTATTCGGGTTAAAGGTCAAGCCGCCAAGTGTTATTGACTTTACAAAAGCTTAACACGAGATTAACCGAGAATTCACAAAAAGCCGGGAAATGTGATTGTAATTTGAACCGTTTTCCTTTAAGGTGAGAGTAATATATAAAAGGGAGTTTCGCATAATGAATATTGAAATTTTAAATTCAGCAATCCAAGACTTACATTTCCAAATCGTTTACGATCGTTCTGAAGAAGATGACACGCCAGGGCAAGGCCAATTCAGCTATACCGCTGCTAATCCAGACGTTAAGAAGACCTTTGGTGATGACGTCGTTCAGGCGCAATTACAAGTTACTTATAAGGAAGAAATGTTCGATTTAACCGCGACAGTATTTGCCATTGTTCGTTTGAGTGGTGAAATGGTCGGCATCATCGAACGTCAATCCGACAACAAGGCCATCGAAGACGATGAACAAGAAATGTTGAACAATCTGAATGGGGCCATCATCCCAGCATTGTCCGCTAAGGTCCGGGCCTACGCTGCCTTGCTTTCAACTGAAGCAAGCAACTTTGCCATCATGCCAGCCGACTTTGATGACAGTCAACCTAATGACGCTGAATAATAATGATCCAGTCTAGCTTGTCGAATTACTGACAAGCTTTTTTTATACCCTCATCAATACAGCCCGCCATCAAGAGCGCCATCCCGCCGCCGGAATCAGCCCTAGTTTGTGTAACCGCTAACAAAGACGCCACAAAGATGTTATAATGAAGTTGGTCAGGAATGACCGGGCAACGCGCGCGTTTAGTCGCGGGGTCAAAAGGTGTGATTGAAGGCTTCAGCAATCATTGTTTGCCGGTGAATTTGAAGCGGGGATGACCGTCGCTTGGCGGTCGACACACATAGGGGCATGGTAAATGAACACATAATTTGAGAAGAACCGGCGGACCAAACGGTGGTGACTAGATTACGTGGGTAATTTGGTGACCATTTTTTTAATTATTCGCCATGGGATACGCTTTCAAACGGTGCGACAGAAAATAAAAACTGTCGTGATGAAATTACTGCGATTTACAGAATGAAAGCGTATACTAGCGGTGAGAGGGGTGAGCGTCATGTTTAAACCAATGGCATCTATTTTTACAAACCATCAAATTGCTGGGCACTACCGAGCAATTGAACGGGCGCAAAAGTGCGTCGTTCCGTTTCACTTTGAGATTCAAGGCCAGGAGTACCCGAAGCCCAAACCGGAACGTAACTGGCTACGGCGGCTATCGGGGACCTCAAGTGAAAAGTACGCAATGGTCGAATTGACACCAACTAAGGTCGTCTTGTGGTCACCTGAGGGCCGTAATCTCGGTGAAATGCCGCTGAGTGAGGTTCGGCGTATTCAAATCGGGGCGATTCGGTGTCACGCGACCGCGGGTATGGATCCACGCCATGCATTTCGGGCGACTATTTTCGTTTTGACGGATGCGGGCAACTATTACTTTGCCAATTCCGATATGGAAGTGATCCCAGCCATCTGCAAATTCGCCCATGAGCATCATGTGCCCGTTGAAGATCCGTTACGATTAATTCCATTATTAAAAGTTGGCTGGCGAGTCGCAGCTGTGACACTACACGAAACTTATGCGCAGTTGGTGGCTCATACGGGGTATCCGGCTGATAAGGTCTAGCACTATTTCTATCAAATCATAATTATATTTACTCATCAGTTGTCTGTACAATTCATTCAGAAGCTGATGAGTTTTTTCGTATTATTTGCAAGATGAAAGTAAAGAACGGTGAAATGCTCATTTATTGTTGTATATATTACTGATAGATAAGTACCCCTAAGTAAGAGTGACATTTTATTTGTCATAAGTCAGTAATCATGACTAATCTTTGACACGACAGGTGGGTAATGCTACAATTCCCATATCAAATATGGATTGTTGCTTTTGGGAATTGTAGCTTTTTAACGCTATAATAGCCACGTTTGATTGTTTCCCATAGAAGGTGAACATTATGGTAAATGCAGTCTATAATCGTATACCTGATATTGTTGAAAGCTTTATCAAGCAAGATAATAATGAGTTTGAAATGGCGACGCTTACTTTGATTCGATTGTTGGAGAAAAAAGATCCTAAAGTCGCAATCCAGTTGAAGAAGAGCTTGTCAGATTATCACGCTGGGAAGAGTGGTGTTCAAGAGTCACGGACAATCTCTGCGACGGAGAATGAGTTGTTGACAGCTGTGACACCGACAAAGGGATTAGATGATTTGGTGATTTCGACAGAGGTTCGTAATGATATAGAAGAGATAATTAAGTCTCATAAGAGCAAAGAAGCCCTTCAGAAGGTTGGACTGAATCCAATTACAAAAGTCCTTTTTAGTGGCCCATCTGGTACTGGGAAAAGCTCAGCTGCCGAGGTAATTGCGACTAAATTGGCGTTACCACTTTATCGTGTAAATACGGCCCAATTGCTATCTAGTTATTTAGGCGATACAAGTAAAAATGTGGCCTCAATCATCACTTATGTCAGAACCCATCGAGTAGTATTGTTACTTGATGAATTTGATTCTATTGGGGGAAATCGCAATGACGCGACTGATGTCGGTGAAATGCGACGGATCGTCAATACGCTATTGCAGTCTTTGGACGCTTGGGAGAATCGAGGCATCTTTATTGCGACGACGAATCGGCTTCAAGATATCGACGATGCCTTGTTCAGGCGATTTGATTTGAATATTCGCTTTTCGAGTCCGGATGTTCAAGCACGGTACGCGCTATGGCTGATGTATTTGGGTGATTATGTCGATAATAGGAAGCTAAAAGAAATTGCAGAATTGATCGATAATGTTTCACCTGCGGAGATTGAAATATTATCTCAACGTGCTTTGAGGCAGTCAGTTTTGAACGATGTTGAGGTAGTCCCGATTTTAATTCAATTCTTAAGGAGACCGCTTGAGCAAACGAAACAGAATAAGAAGAACATTTCGCAAGCTTTAAAGAAAATTGATCCAACACTTACCTTGTTACAAATTTCTGAATTAACAGGCACCAGTACGAGTTCAGTCAGTCGGTATCTTCACGAAAACTAATAGGTGATAAAATGGATAAAGATGAACAGTATTCCATATTCAGTTGTTATCACCGTACGTGCTGTGAGCGATAACGACTTATATCAATCAGTAAGAGCACAGTTTCCAGTTTTAGAACCATTACATGTAATGGACGAAGTTAGATTACGGAGTCGTAATTAAACCAATACAAAAAGGTTAGTCGAAATGGGGGTTATCCCATCTCAACTAACCTTTTGGGCTACTTATGATAAATTTTTAAACTAATCCCTGCGCGACCATCGCATCAGCCACTTGCGTAAAGCCGGCAATGTTAGCGCCACTGAGGTAGTCACCGCTAACGTCATAGGCGTCGGCAGCAGCAACCGAGTGAGCAAAGATGTCTTTCATGATTTGCTTCAACCGGTCGTCGACTTCTTCAAAAGTCCAGCTTAAACGCATGCTGTTTTGGCTCATTTCAAGTGCTGAGACGGCAACCCCACCGGCATTGGCAGCCTTAGCTGGGCCGTAAAGCACGTGGGCCGCTTTGTAGGCCGCGATGGCTTCAGGACGACTTGGCATGTTGGCCCCTTCAGCAACCGCTTTAACACCATTGGCAATTAACGTCTTAGCTTGGTCACCGCTAATTTCGTTTTGAGTGGCACAAGGCAGCGCGATGTCGTAGGCTAATTTGGCATCCCAAACAGAACCTTCGTGGTAAGTGGCAGTGTCGACACGGTCGGCGTATTCCTTGATGCGGCCGCGTTCAACTTCCTTGATCTGCTTGACGATCTTGAAGTCGATGCCGTTTTCATCAACGACATAACCGTTCGAGTCGGAACAAGTGATGACCTTGCCGCCGAGTTGTTCAACTTTTTGAATCGCGTAGATGGCGACGTTACCAGCACCAGAGATGGCGACCCGTTGACCAGGGAATGACAGTTGGTTGGCTTGCAACATTTCATCGGTATAGTAGGCCAAACCATAACCAGTGGCTTCGGTCCGGGCAAGTGAACCACCGTAGTTGAGGCCTTTGCCGGTCAATACGCCACGGTCAGCGCCCCGTAACCGTTTGTATTGGCCGTATAAGAAGCCGATTTCACGGCCACCGACACCAATATCACCAGCAGGAACGTCGGTATCAAGGCCGATGTACTTGCTGAGTTCGGTCATGAAGCTTTGGCAGAAGCGCATGATTTCGTTGTCGGATTTGCCCTTAGGATCGAAATCAGAACCACCTTTGCCACCGCCGATTGGGAGGCCAGTTAAGGCATTCTTGAAGATTTGTTCGAAACCTAGGAACTTGACGATACTGAGGTTAACGGATGGATGCAAACGCAAGCCACCTTTGTAAGGGCCAATCGCTGAGTTGAATTGGACCCGGAATCCGCGGTTGACGCGTGCGTGGCCGGCATCATCGAGCCAAGGGACCCGGAACTGAATGATGCGTTCTGGTTCCGTCAGCCGTTCCAGGATATTTGCTTCAATATATTCTGGATGTTGTTCCAAGACGGGTGTGATCGTTTCGAAGAGGTCGCTGATGGCCTCTAAAAATTCGGTTTGGTTCGGATCACGGTGTTCAATAACTTGATAGACGTGTTGAATATAATCGGTTGCTTGACTCAATATGATCATCCTTCCTTGAATAAGTTAACTATATGCTTAATTCTACTGGTCACGTTCGGAAATTGCACGAGTTAAATCAACTAAATTTTTATGGATTTTTGGTGATTGTGTCAAAAATCGCGTCTTATCAGCGTTTGGACTTTGGTTCGGCGGACTAACAATAATTCGCGTTTTAATGCAAAATGGTGGGGTTGCGCGTATGCTAAAAGCAATCAAAAGTCGTGGTTCGCGGGGAGTTGCCAGCCACGATACGCGCAAGGGGGGATTGCGATGAACAAGCGTCGTTGGTTATTAGTCGCCTTACCAATCTTACTGGGGTTGATTGGTCTAGGCGTGTGGGGTTCACAGCAGTTAGGTCGAGGAGCGCAACAGGAAACGCCGAAGACGATCAAAGTGCAGCAGGCCGCGTCGAAAATCAAACCGGCTACCAAAAAGAAACACGTCACTAAGCAGCAACCGAAACCAAAACCAGGTCAGTATACGGAAGCACAGGCCATCAAACAAATCGATGCGCTGATTAAAAGCCATCATATTATGGGCACGCTATTATTAACCACCAATGGGCCGGCGGGAGTCCGCGTTCGGACGTATGGGTATGCAGATGATGCGAACCAAGTCCGGAATTCCGCAAATGAGGTGTATCCATTAGCCTCCTTACAAAAGGCGGTCACGGGTGCCATCATTCAGAAATTGATCAATCAAGGCAAGTTGAGCATGACCACGCCACTTAGCCAATTTTATCCGAACATTCCGTATGCCAGTCAAATCACGATGCGGCAATTATTAGATCACCGTTCCGGCATTCGTATGGCAGAACTGACACCGAAGACGATTTTACCGACGGAAACGGCGCGCCTGAACTATACGCTACAACATTTACGTTCGACCAATAATCACGCGTATTCATACTCCAATGCGAATTTCACGTTGCTGGCCGGCGTCATTCGTAAGGTGACGAACAAGTCGTATCAGACGGCACTCAAAAATGACATCATTCGGCCACTCGGATTAAAGCACACTTATGAATATAATGATATTCCAGGTAACGTCCTTAACCCGTTGTCCTATCGCTTGACGAACGGCAGTGGACAAGGCAGCATCATTTCCAAACCACTGCAATCCGCAGAACTCGGCTGTGGTAGTTTGTATATGAGTGTCGGCGACTACTACAAATTCATGTACGGCTTACAGAGTGGCCAACTGGTCGGTCAGGCCGGCTTACGCTCACTAGCGGATAACTTCCAGTACAAGTACTCCGCAGGGATCTACTATCAAGCGGGCCAGGTGATTCGGGTCGGTGGCAATGACAATAATTTCCATACGTATTATATGGGCTCCCGCAACGCCAAGGTCGCACTGGTGCTATTTGAAAATCAAGGCGTCTTTGGTGGCGATAACCAAGTCGCTTACAAGATTCGTGATATTTTGTTGAAGACGGTGCCATTTTAGAGTCGGGGCGGTTAGGTTGAGTGGAAACTGGAGTTGAAGTGACGTGGTGTGAAATGAGTGCGGATTCTGGTGTCCGCTGGTTTCCGAGGTGCAGCCTGATTTCGCACTCAAGGATGTCCTAAGTGAAATTGAAACTGAGGCTTGTCTACACGATCAGAAGAAACTCGATTTTTAGCGCTGGGCAGAGCATCACCGATGGGACTTACAGACAGTGTTATCCGATCCACGTGTCAGCCACGATTTAAATTCGGTACCCATTCAAAAGAATTAGGATTGCAGTAACAAACTACTTTAATGAAGCAAAACGACACACCCACTTGGCCCGTCAGTCACGACCACCATTGTGACGAGGCGCAGGCGGGTGTGTTTTAATTTGGACAGACTCCAAGGGCAATGATTCCCAGGCCGCTGTTCCAACAACCGTCCGGACCCAATCTCAGCCCCCACCCAGCCGATCCACGTCCAAATCAATTAACAATCACTAAACATTTCTGTGAAAAGATGGCGAATCTGGGTGACAAACGCTATCATGGGACTAGAAACTAAATGATGCAGGTGAAAGTTAATGACAAAACCAATTAAGGTAATGACGATTTTCGGAACGCGTCCAGAAGCAATCAAGATGGCGCCAATCGTCTTGCAGTTGCAGCAACAAGCGCAATTTGAACCAGTGACGGTGGTGACCGCCCAACACCGTGAGATGCTCGATCAAGTGCTGACGATTTTTCACATCACACCCGACTATGATTTAAATATTATGCAGCCCAATCAAACGTTGGCGGGGATTACCAGTCGGGTGCTGACCAAATTAGATGCAATCATTGATACGGAGCAGCCGGACATTGTGCTGGTACACGGCGATACGACCACGACTTTTGCGGCCAGTGTCAGCGCCTTTTATCACCAGATCCCAGTCGGACACGTTGAGGCTGGTTTGCGGACCTGGCAGAAGTATTCGCCGTATCCCGAAGAGATGAACCGCCAGTTGACGGATGTGCTCGCTGACATGTATTTTGCGCCAACGGAACTGAGTCGGCAGAACTTGCTGAAGGAACATCATCCAGATGCGGCCATCACGGTGACGGGCAATACGGCCATCGATGCCTTGCAGCAGACCGTTTCAGCCGATTACCAGCACGCGGCCCTCGACCTGATTCAGCCGGGACACCGGATGATTTTACTGACGATGCATCGTCGTGAGAACCAGGGAGCGCCGATGGAAGCCGTCTTTACCGCTATCAAACGGGTCGTGGCGACGCATCCAGATGTTGAAGTGGTCTACCCAGTTCATTTGAGCCCAGCCGTTCAAACGGTGGCTAAGCGCATCTTGGGTAACACCGCGCGCATTCACTTGATTGACCCGCTTGACGTGCTTGATTTCCATAACATGGCGGCGCGGAGTACCTTTATCATGACTGATTCGGGTGGGGTGCAAGAAGAGGCGCCGTCGTTGAACAAACCCGTGCTGGTCTTGCGTGACACGACTGAGCGGCCGGAAGGTGTTGAAGCCGGAACCCTGAAGCTTGTTGGAACCGATGGTGAAAAAGTTGCCGCTGCGATGACGCAACTGTTGGATGATCAGGCTGAGTACCAGCGGATGGCGGATGCGGCGAACCCATATGGGGACGGCCACGCTGCCGAATATATTTTGCAGGCTATTACAAAAAAGATTGGGACACATTAATTTCGGTTGCAATTTTGTATAAACGGTGTAATATGTTGGGTGACATAGTGATAATAATTTTCACTTCTCCTGAAAAGATGTGAAATTAGTAGCGTAACCGGAACCGGATGCCGTGGGGGTGTCCGACCGGTTATTTTTTTGCGACGTGCAGCCAAATGTGGTCCAGGCACACGCAATCGCGTGTAAACGGTGCGTCATGATTGGACTAGCTGTACCAGGATTGGTCTAGCTTCAAACACCAGGCCACCAATTAACAGCCAGTTTTAGTATAAAAGGTGTTTCTAGCGAGATTCCATTGTATAATTGGAGATACTATAAGTGAGCGTTGAGGATGGATGAATGAATTTAAAAGCCCGGTACCCTAAAATTACGAAGAGTCTCGAAATCATCATTCGGCGGTACAATCAGGCCAATGTTAGTAATAACGCCATCGTGTTGGCCTATTACGCGTTGATGTCGATTGCGCCAATTATTTTGATTGCCGGGAACCTGATTGCTCGGTTTGATTTGAAAAGTGGGCAGATTTTGGCGTATGCGCAGGAAGTGATTCCCAGCAACGTCTATCAAACCTTCAAGCCGATTCTGGTCTCCTTTTTGTCGAGCGGCAGTAGTAGTAGTTTGTCGATTGGGATTTTGGTGACGATCTGGTCGGCTTCCAAGATTATTGCGGCGATTCGCCGGAGCTTAAACGAAGCGTATGGCGTCGATGATGCGCAGGGGGCGATTCTGACACGAATCATCGCCTTCTTTCTAACACTCGGCTTACTACTGTTGATTGTCGGCCTGGCGATCTTCTTCACGCTCAGTCAGGTCATCTTAGATTTGGTCTTAAGCCTGACGCACCTGACGCGAGCAATCATCCCGAACTGGATCAACCAGTTGTTGGAGAATAAAAACTTGATCACCTTTGTCGGTATGTTCGTGGTCGCCATGTTGCTTTACTACTTTGTGCCGAACGCCCAGGTGAAGTTGCGTTATATCTGGATTGGGGCACTGATAACGACGATTGGCTGGATCGTGATCTCGCAAGGGTTCCGAATCTACATTGAATTGTTCGCCAAACGAATTACCAGTTACCAGACGATTGGAAGTTTGATCGTTCTGATGTTCTGGCTCAACTTCTCCGGTATCCTGCTGATGTTTGGTGGGGTGGTCAACGCCTCGGTTCAGGAGTGGTTTGAAGAGAAGATCGAGCCGAAATCGCCTCGCGTGATGCGCCGAATCTTCCACCAATTCTTCAAGCGGAACAAAAATAAATCACCGAAAGCTTAGAACTTATTAGTTGAATCCGAATCGTTAATCATGTAAAATCAAAACTTTTTGCGATTTACATATTAAACGATTCGGATTTTGTGTATAATGGTGTTCGTGTGAAAAAAGTGCCGGTGCTTTCTGAAAGCCAGTGGTGTCTATTTCAAAATAAACAGGCGTAATAACGCCACAGGAGGAGAAAGATAGTGATTCATCAGCTTCTGGCAGAGTTCATGGGAACCGCCTTGATGATTATTTTTGGTGTCGGTGTACATTGTAGTGAGGTTTTAAAGGGGACCAAGTACCGCGGTTCCGGCCATATCTTCGCAATTACCACATGGGGTTTTGGGATTACGATTGCCCTCTTCATTTTCGGCAATGTTTGTATTAATCCAGCCATGGTCTTGGCTCAATGCATGTTGGGCAACTTATCATGGTCAGTCTTCATCCCGTATTCAGTTGCGGAAGTCTTGGGTGGGGTCGTTGGTGCTGTGATCGTCTGGATCATGTACGCTGACCATTTTGCCGCTTCTGCTGATGAGATTTCACCAATTACGATTCGGAACTTATTCTCAACTGCACCCGCTGTGCGTAACTTACCACGGAACTTCTTCGTCGAATTCTTCGATACCTTTATTTTTATTTCCGGAATTTTAGCTATTTCTGAAGTGAAGACGCCAGGAATCGTTCCGATTGGTGTGGGGCTCTTAGTTTGGGCGATTGGGATGGGACTCGGTGGTCCTACTGGTTTCGCCATGAACCTTGCACGGGACATGGGACCACGGATCGCCCACGCCATCTTACCAATCAAGAACAAGGCTGACAGCGACTGGCAATACGGGATCATCGTACCCGGAATTGCACCATTTGTTGGGGCAGCTTGTGCCGCATTGTTTATGCATGGGTTCTTTGGGATTGGGTAAAAAGCGATTAGTACCATTCTTTTCAGAAAATGTCGATTAGACGAAAGGGTGGTGGTCAGAATGTTGAAGAAACTTAAAAATGCTGTATTCAATTTTGATGAGGATATTTGGCTTATGAAAATAATATATCTTCTAGTGCTACCAACTTTGAGTAAAATTGTAGTGTATATTTTACTTCTTGTTGCACTATTATTACTTAAATGCCGATTTCCGAGTGTAAATGTACTTCATTTGAGACATACAGATGTACGTATTTGGTTTGCATTCAGCATGGCATTCATGCTAGGTACGTTGATGTCTGGCTTTGTACTTGCATGTATTAGAAAATCTATGCTGAAAAACTCCGTAGGCAAAATTAACTTTCAGTCGTTTTTTTAAAGATTGAAAATACTGATAAAGTTGTTAGGCCGGCCCTGGGATTAGCACTTTTGTCCGGAATAATCACTAATGGAACTTATATTTGCCAATAAAATGGCGTCACAACAAGTGTTTTCGATGGAAACAGTGATTGTAATATACTCACTTCTAATCGCATATGCTTGTTGGGTAGTGAGTGATAAAGTCTATCTTGTATTTATGACAAAGACTTCATCTTGCCATAAAGGGACATAGCGTCATATGAAGATGAGTTTCGTCATTGAACAAATATTGTTGAATTCAAGCGACCATTGTAAGGATGGTCGCTTTTTTAAAGTTATTCATAGAAGAATATAACAATAACCCTTTTATATTAAATTTTTTTTGATGTAATAGCATGATGAGACTTATATTCTTGGAGGAAATCAAATTGAGTAAGTATGATTATTTGGTTGTTGGTGCTGGACTTTTCGGCGCAGTCTTTGCCCATGAAGCAGCATTACGTGGCAAGCACGTTAAGGTGATTGAGAAACGTGAGCACATCGCTGGAAATATCTACACCAAAGAAGTAGATGGGATTCAAGTTCACCAATATGGTGCCCATATCTTCCATACTTCTGATAAGCAAATTTGGGAGTATGTTAATCAATTTGCCGAATTTAATCGTTATACAAACAGCCCAGTCGCAAATTATAAAGGGCATATGTACAACTTACCCTTTAATATGAATACGTTTAGTGAACTGTGGGGCGTTCGGACGCCTGCAGAGGCACAAGCAAAAATTCAGGAACAAAAGGACGCTGCTAAGTTAAGCGGTGAACCAAAGAACCTTGAAGAACAAGCAATTTCGCTGATTGGTACTGACATTTACGAAAAATTGATTAAGGACTACACTGAAAAACAATGGGGTCAAAAGGCGACCGATTTGCCAGCATTTATCATTCGTCGATTGCCAGTTCGCTACACATACGATAACAACTACTTCAATGATACTTATCAAGGGATTCCAATCGGTGGTTATACTCAAATTGTCGAAAAGATGTTGGATCACCCAGAAATCGATGTTGAGACCGGTGTGGATTTCTTCGCCAATAAAAATCAGTATTTAGCCGACTTTCCGAAGATCATATTTACTGGGATGATTGATCAATACTTCAATTATCAATTAGGAGAATTGGAATATCGTTCTTTACGATTTGAAACGGAAGAACGAGACGTTGACAACTACCAAGGAAATGCTGTTATTAATTATACGGATGTGGAAACGCCGTATACTCGAATCATCGAACATAAGCATTTTGAATTTGGAAAAGGTGACAAGGGTAAGACAATTATTACTCGTGAATATCCAGCTAACTGGAAACGCGGAGACGAACCATATTATCCAGTTAATAATACTCGCAATAACACGTTGTATAAGCAATACGCTGAACTTGCAAAGCAGGAGGGCAACGTGATTTTTGGTGGGCGTCTAGGGCAGTATCGATATTATGATATGCATCAGGTGATTCATGCAGCATTAGTGACGGTGAAGCAAGAGTTAAGTAATGTAGAGGATAAATAATGGAATTACGAATTAAATTAAAAAATGTGCTTAGAATCATTGGAAGACATATTGTTTTGTTAATAGGTATCATTGGTTTATCAATTGCAGCTGGTGTTAGTTGGAACTATTTGATTAAAAAACCTGAATATCAGTCGCAAATACAATTTTTACAAACTAATAATGATACTTCACAAATTACTGTTTATGATCAAATTTTGAGTCTTAAAAGCTTTAAAACACAAGTGAATTCGGAGTTGAAACAAAGAAAAATTTCTTCGGTATTTAGTGATACAACAATTGAAAGTATGTCAGTGTCATCGTCCGTTAACTCACCAATATTTAGTGTGAGTGTTACAACTAGAAATCCTAAATTCTCAAAGTATGCGGCGACTATTGTTGCTCAAAATTTGATTAGTTTCGTGGGAAAGTATCAAGAAAACGCTAATCTGGCGATTATATCAAAGGCTGCGTCTACACCAACTATGGTGCAACAAAGTATTAGTAAGATAGTTATTATATTTGGTGCGGGTGGTCTTGTATTGTCACTATTTATTGTTTTTATGAAGGAACTTTATGGAAAGAAAATGGCAAGTCAGTATTTGAATGATGTTTTTGGCATTGAAAACTTGGGTAGTATAAAACTACTTAAAGATCCACGATAAACATGAGGTTGAGATGATGAATAAAAAAAATAGTGATTTTAAATCTGATATAACTAAAGTATCTAAAAAAGTAAATTTGAAGTTAGTACAAGCCAATGCAAAACAATTATTTATTTGTTCTCCTGAGTCCGAAAAGATTCGTGTCCTTTTAACTGCAAACCTGATTTCTTATTGGGTAACAAAACAAGAAAAAGTGTTACTGATAGAAACAAACGATAATCATACTTATACGGAAACATTTGGATTTGCAAAAGAGCCAAATAGTTTGTTGTATCGATCGAAAACGAATCGATTGTTCATGGTTAAGGTAGATAAAGTTAACTTTGAAAGAAGTGTTGAAGATATACTAAACTCCAACGAAGATTTTGATAAAGTCATCGTGGATATTTCCAGTGATTTAGATGCTTATAATCTTGAGGTGCTAATTGCCAAGGCGACTAATATATTGTTAGTTGCTAAGCAAGGTGGAAATAAAAGGAAAATGAGAGCTTTACTCAAGATAATTGGTGACTGTAGGAAAATAATTGGGTACGTTACGATAAGATAGGAGTGATCTTAAATCAAAAAGAGGTTGTATTATATATTGAGT
>NZ_JAGYGS010000061.1:0-19615 GCF_018991185.1 Lactiplantibacillus sp. 7.2.4 | reverse complement strand
AAAATGAGGTGATTTGCGTCTGTTTTTCAGTATTACGTTTACTTATAGCATTTACTATTACATTTATTTATACATCTGTTTAAGTGTACTGATTTCGCGGGTTGAGATGTGGGCACCCCGGTGTGATTGATAATACATCACTGAGCTTTTATTATCTTCGTGTTCCAATCCAAGTGCATGACCGAGTTCATGTGTGGCCACCGATAGCTTGTATTCCACTGAGTTATTGGTAGCTGGGAAGCGATTCGTGTAAATCACACACTTGGCTTTATCCATCCAAGTCGTCTCCTGCGACCCGCTTTGGTAATAGGTCCGCCAAGTCCGACCGATTTCAGAGCCCGTCGTACCGGTCTCATCTTCACTCTCACCTAGCGTGATCTGCGCACTCGATGCGTCCTTAGCCGCAACAAGTTTGACCGTATTGGTGGCATTCCAACGTTTTACCGCGGTTAACTAAACGGCATGATAGACCTTGTTATCACTAGTGATGTGATACGTAATGACCCGACTCTTAAAACGCGCCTTGTAAGCCATTACTTTGGTGCCGTTATCTAAATAATTATATTGGTAGTTATCGACCTTGTCATTGTAATAAACTTGGTCATGCGCCTTATCGTGGCCGGTTGCCGTATCCGCCTCGACCTGTTGAGACGTCGGATTAATCCAAGCACTGATTTGGGGTGCAACCATCAACAGCACCCCACAGAGGCCTAGGCTCATTATCATTAATAATAATACTTTTTTATGTTTTCTCATCGTCAGCCTAGGCTCCCTTATCAGTTTTTAGGCCGGTAACTGCGCTACCAAGCCGTTTCGTTCATCTGATATGTTACAGCGTTCAGCATTTGATTACAAGAGATATATTATATTTATTTATGAAAAATAGGGTGTACGGTTACATTAACAATATTTATACCAGCCTTTCAAGCTCGTCTAATCGTTGATATATCGGCATTCTTATTCATGGCCGCAACTTTGGATGCTTCTTGCTCATTATTATTAATGCTTATAATCAGTTATGCGAACCATTTATTAAATGCTTTAACTGTAAAAAGGGATCCAGCATGCGCCGAACCCCTTAGCTGCCGATATTACGATTTTGGCCTGATTTTAGTGCTATCGGATTTGAATGCTACCCTGGATTGCCATAAACAAGCTGGTCATACGTGTGATACACATCAAATAATCGAATTATGCGCACAATACACCTATAATAGAGACGGTTAGTAGTCCCGTACACACATTAATACCGCAAAAAGAAATGTTAGAATCGCTCAAAACGCTTGTTTGAATGACACATGCATGGAAAGGTCGCACGTAAAGTGTAAAGTCGGCCAGTCTTACCACCAGCCCGTTACCGTCTCTACGTTGGGTCGAATCAATTAACCAAGCCAGAAACTATAAAAGAATCCGGTCTGCACTAGACGGCTTCTTTTGCCAATATTTAGCCAGGAGGAATCAGCTATGTTAGTGAGTTATCCAGCATTGTTCTACTACGACAGTTCCGAAAGCGTGCCATTTTTCATTACTTTTCCGGATTTCAAAAATTCATCAACTCAGGGTAAAAACGTGACGGATGCAATGGCAATGGCGACAGATTGGCTAGGCATTAACGGCGCTGATTATCTAGAAAACGGCCATATGATTCCAGCCCCTTCCGCGTTAGCAGCGATCTCGTTAAAACAAAATAATCCTTATCCAAATGACTTACACTACGATTCGGAACAATCTTTCAAATCAATGGTTTTGGTAGATTTAGAGGCGTATTTGAATGGGAAGACCAAAGTTCAAAAAACAGTCTCAATTTCGAAGTAGGTAGATTGGAACGGTGACAGCGTACAAGCCAATTCGTCCGCAACCCTGACAGAAACAATCCCGAAAGAAAAAATTCACACGATGCTCACGACGCAATACAGTAGATACGCAAGTCAGCCAAAGTATTTCGACGGTCGCTGGTTTTATTAAATTGGACTACGCAAAAAAGCCTAGGATTTACTTATCGCCGCCAATGACGTGCAATAAGAAATCCTAGGCTTTTTAATTGAACAATCGCTTAATAAATAATCTTGTCAATACCATCTAAAACAGCCGTCAATCACCCTACTTGCCGTACGACATTAATACTCGTCCTTACCGATAACGTTCAGCTGCTGGTCTAAGTGGTAACAAATAGGCACCCCGTTCGCCACTTCAACGCCATCGATGCCCGTATCGCTAATTTGTTCCAAGTATTTAATCAGCGCGCGCAACGTACTGCCATGCGCGACGACCAATTGATTATGGCCATCTAATAGTCGTGGTGCAATCTGATCGATCCAATAGGGCATGATTCGGTCATAGGCCATCTTCAGGCTTTCACCACGCGGTTCGACCGCCGCACCGTACTTCGTATAACGCCGGTCATGGTCGAGCTCATCCGGTGCTAATAACGGCGGTACGGTATAAAAACTCCGCCGCCATTGCTGAACCTGTTGCTTGCCATATTCTTGGCGGGTCGCATCTTTATTTTGACCACGTAACGCCCCGTAATGTCGTTCATTTAAACGCCACGTCTTATACTCTGGTAGCCATAATTGGTCGATTTCATCTAACATAATGTTGGCCGTCACGATGGCACGTTGCAAGACTGACGTATGCACCGCCCCAAACTGAATACCAGTGGCGCGCAATCGCTGTCCCGCATCGTGGGCTTGTGCAATGCCAGCTGCCGTGAGCGGAACATCGCTCCATCCCGTATAAGTATTATCCCGATTGGCCGTGCTCTCACCATGGCGAACCAGTACAAGTTCTGTCATTCTCTTTCCCACCTACCATCTTCAATACTACCTATCATAATCGATTTGGCCGATTTTTCAAAGTCACAATCATTCCGCCAGTTTTTACAGGCCGGTGATCCACGACGGTTGACAAAAATCAGCTCGCAATCTTATCAGTCGTAGCCACCACTAAAAAAACGACCAGACTGCGGTTTACCCGCCAATCCAGCCGTTATCAGTTAACTTAGTTTTCTTGATTTGAGACGGCATGTGCCGCATGAGTGGCCTCAGTGTCAGCGTCCTCCGCTGCTTTAACTGATTCAGCCGCCGTTTGACCAATCGTATTCCCACGTTCACGGAATCGATTACCAACAAACGTGACGACGGAACCGATTAAAATCACCACGATACCAACAATCGTCGTCCATAAAATCTGTTCATGCAAAATCAGTGCGGCCAAAATTGGGGCCAGGCCTGGTTTGATGAAAAAGACTAACGAAGCGGTCGAAACATCGGTCTGTTCCATCGCCAAGAAGTAGAAGGCGAAGCCCCCACCCGTGACGCAGACGCCGATGAAGAATAACAACCAGAAGTAGTTCATATTGACGTTGACTAAAATTGGAATGGCTGAAAATTGACTTAAGCCAACTGATTTCAAACCAGCCGCAATCGCCGGAACCTTAGTAATCCAAGCTAAAATCAATAATTCGAAAGCCCCGGCAAAGAACGTGAAACAGGTCATGGTCAACCCGTTCAGCCCCCGTTTGATTGAACCGTAACGTGAAATAATACTATATAAGCCGAAAGTCACCGCTGAACCGATTGCCAGTAGCAGGCCTAACCCGTTCGTTAAATGGGCTGGGTTAACGATGATCAATAGCCCGATGACTGAAATAATGACTGAAATCAAATTGGCACGTCCCATCCGTTCCCGCAGGATCAAATAGGAGAATAATAGCGCAAACACTGGATTACAGCTGAATAATACCGCGACGGTCGAAGCTTGGTCGACGGTAATCGCCAATTGATACAGGGACATACTAACAATGACACACACTAGCCCCGTCAGCGCAAATAACCGCCAGTCAGCACTCACAAGCTTCCGACCAGTCTGTTTTAGGGCACGCAAGGCAAATGGTAATAATACGACAGCCCCAATGAAAAATCGAATCAAATTCAACTGAATGGGATTAAAGGCACTGCCGGCCATCTTTAGCGCAATTTCCATCGAACTAAACATCAAGGTTGAAATTGCAATGTAAAGATATGCTTTCTTCACGAAACGTTCGCTTCTTTCTTAATCAAAATTTAATACGCAACGTTTTCCAGTATAGCACCATTTTCAGTTGGTTTTCAAATCTGCTGATGGGGCGGCTGACGGGTGCAACTAAATGAAATCGGTTTCCGTCGTCAAAACGCACACGGCAAATTGGAACTGATTTAAATGAGAATAATCAGTCAACACTCTTAACTAATTTAAACTTGCTAAGCATCGTTAGTTCAGTGTCCAATCATAACGCCAAACGGCTTAGTACCACCTACTGACAGGTCGCACTAAGCCGTTTTTCAAAATGATATGGATCACCGAGTCGTTAATGTATCAATCCCGATTGGACGACGACCATCAAAATCGGAATCACGATCAGACTTAACAAAGTCGTCTCAGTCACCATCACCGCCGCATAATCCGCATCCGCACCGTACAGCTTGGAAACGACTGGCGCGTTGGTCATAACCGGCATCGCAGATTGTAAAATGAAGACTTGCTTCATCTCTAACGGAATCGACATCGGAATCAACATCACCGTCATCAAAACCGGTGCGAGGATGAACCGACCGATTAAAATTCCGATACTATCGCGGTCGAAACGCATACTGCTGAGACCAGCATTGGCCATGGAGATTCCAATAAAAATCATCGACAGTGGAATCGTCAAGCCACCAATATAGGAGAAATCATCCATTAAAAAGTTTGGCAATTTGATATGAGCGATGACCAGCAGGACCCCAATCATGAAGCCCAACAATGGCGGTGAAAAAATCTTCTTGAGCGTTTGTTTCAGATCAAAATTGGCTGACCCAGTGCCGTCACGCTGAATCAGGTACACGCCTAACGTCCAGAAAATCGTCGTGTTGGCCATATAGTAGACCAGCACGTACGGCAATGCACTATTGCCAAACAGTGCCTGGTTGACGGGTAGACCAATGAATACCGTATTCGAATTCAGAAACATCGACGAAAATAAGCCCCGATGGCTCTTCTTGATATTCAATGCCCGCATCACGCCAAACGAAATCCCAAATAGAATCGCCATATTCAGTACCGGAAAACGTAATCCGGGTAACGTCGACAGCAATTTTTCAGCCGTAAATTGCTTCGTGATCGTCGCAATCATATAGGCCGGTAAGGCAATTTGGGTGACTAATCGGGCAATTAATTTGGTGGCACTTTCGTTGAACCAGCCCCACCGTGCCAATAAGTAACCCACCGCAATCATCACGATAATCGTCATGACCCCGGAAATACTCTGTACAAAGGTTCCTAAAATCTGCACACTCGGTCTTCCTCTCTTCAACCGTATTGCACGCCATTCAGGCTGCAACCAAGCTATGTAAAATAATAATTCAATGAGAATTATTCAAGTATACCACTGTTTTTAGATGGCTTGTAGGCTAATTTATAGATGGAAACGTTTGACGGCGGTCACAATTTTAATTATAGTGTTCTATAATTGTGTTGCGCTGATAACGGCAGTTTTGATTATTAAAATCTTTTTAAGTTACCCGTTTTAAGAACCAAATGCTTGCCAAACAGCATAAAATGACTATTGAGGGAAAAATCTAAAGTGATGAGGAACGAATATGTCTGAAAATAATAACGATAATCAAATGGGGCCCCGCCAACGCCGCTACCGCGAGCAACAGGCGCGCAACCCACATTTGAAACCACACAAAAAACGTCCTTGGCTAATTACTTTATTGATCGTGGTCGTCCTGCTAATCATCACCGGTGGCTGGTGGGGCTACAAGACCTGGAATGCCGCTAAGGATACGATGAACACGACTTATCAATCGACGGGGTCCAAGAAGCTCCGGAACGTTGACGCGGTCATCAAGAAAGGCAAACCATTCTCAATTCTATTACTCGGGACCGACACGGGTGCGCTCGGCCGGGGCAAGAACTTCTCTGCTCGGACTGACACCATGATTGTCGCGACCATCAATCCGAAAAAGGAAAGCATGACTTTAACTAGTATTCCGCGGGATACGCAAGTCATGATCGACGGCCAGTCTGAAAAGATCAACGCGGCCTACACGATTGGTGGCGCGAGTGGCGCGGTTAAATCCGTTGAAAAACTACTCGATGTCCCAATTGACTTCTACATGCTGATCAACATGGGTGGCTTGAAGCAAATCATCAATGCCATGGGTGGCGTGACGATCACCCCTAAGATGACCTTCAAGTACGGCCATGCCAATGTTAAGAAGGGTGTCAAAATCAAGCTTAACGGGGCCGCTGCACTGGATTACTCACGGATGCGCTATGATGACCCTCAAGGTGATTACGGTCGTCAAAAACGGCAACGGCAAATCATCATGGCGATGGTTAGTCAATCTAACTCACTAGGTTCAATTGCGAATATTGAAAAGATTACGAAACAACTGTCCAAAAACATGCGGACTGACTTAACTTGGAACGATATGGTCGCGCTCGATACGAAGTACAAGAACGCCTCTCACCACGCTAAGTCCTACACGGTTCAAGGAACAGATTCCATGATTGATGGTCTCTCCTATCAAGTCGCTTCTGCTTCAGAACGTTACAAGAATTCCAAGCGAATCCGTAAAGCGCTCGGCCTCTCTACTAGCAGCATCTCAGAATCACTCTTCTCTGAGACGGCTTCTATTACGACCGGCAGCAGTTCAAGTTCTAGTTCGTCAAGCACTACCACAACTAGTGACACGACCACTTATGGCACTAGCACGACCCAAGACACGACGACTCAGGACCAAACAACCACTCAAGATCAAACAACGACAACTAATCAGTATTAATACTGATACTAAAGGACGGCCACTCTGGTCGTCCTTTTTATTGTTGTATTAAAATCGAAACCACCAGCTTAGGACCGCTGGAAAGTAGACCGAATTACCCGTGAACCTGCTGTGGAGCTGCGTCCTAAGCCGGCTTACAGGCATTTCTGACAACGCTGGAACGTGGTGGACACAGATTTAAGCCGACAACCCACGTCTTAAATGCTGGTCTTTCACTAACCAAGCAAAAGACGCTTGCTAAGTGAAATTTCACCACTTAGCATTGTCAGAAACACCTTCCAGCCGGGGATGGTATTCGAAAGGCGGACATTTGCGAACCAAACCTTTAGATAGATTAGTCGCTGATTCATAGTAAACAGTCATTTTGAGTTCAACTGTACAACCAACACCCGGTAAGCGCTAAGTTCCATATTCACGTTTTAATTCAACTAAGCATCAACATTACCGAACACTAAAGAAATTTCTGACTCGACTGTAATAGAAAGTCATGACTAATCACTGAAAGGTAATTCTATCGAGAGATTTCAAGACTAGTTACCCTTGAGTGAATCATACTCAACGGTCCCCTGAATACTTAGATGACATAAATCTTCATCAGTTGATTAAAGATTACCTGCAGGCTCCTAAAAAGTCACCGACTAGCAACTAACTAATCGGTGACTTTTTAGGATTTATCTTTCACGCAATCCGACCAGCTTGACTAGCATCAATTAACCGGCCAACTGTCCAAGAACTGCCTAAATTTGCGCTCACGTTGCGCAACGAGTTGAGTAGCTGTCAGGGATTTCAGAGATGCCAGCTGGCGTTCAATCATTTGATTAATGACAGTAATCAAGTCAGCCTGGTCGTGCGCGATGATTTGGTCGACTAACCCGCGGGCCTGCAACGCATCCGCCGTCATTGGCAACAAGTCAATGGCATCGCTGACGGTTTGTTGGCCATGTAAAATCGCAGTGACGGCTTCCGGGGACGCGACGTTGAATAACGCGTCATCTAACATGATGATGCGGTTGGCGTTGGCAAAAGCTAACGCACCACCACTATGCCCTTCGCCTAAGAAAACGACGAGATTAGGTACGGCCAATTGGCCCATTGCGGCAATCATATCCGCAATCGCCTGGCTCTGACCATGCCGCTCCGATTCTGGACTGGCATCCGCGCCGGGCATGTTGATCAGACTGACGACCGGCCAGCCAAACTTGGCGGCGTGCTTGATGACCCGCAGCGCAGTTCGGTAACCAGGCACCGTCAATGCGCCACCGTTTTTTTCACGCCGACTTTGAATATCGACACCCCGGTCAACACCCAAGACGGCAAGCTGTTGACCAGTGACCGTTCGACCGAAGCCCGCCGTTAACGCAGCGTCACGGCCGAGCACTCGGTCACCAGTCTGCACCGTCATCGTCGGTAGTAGCGCCTGAATGACCATGGGGGCACTTACCCGGTCAGCGGCGCGTAACCGCTGTAATCTTTTATCCATCGGCCCGTCCCCCAATCCCGTAATTCGCTAATGTCCGGCCCAAATAAGCCTTGAGATGCGGCCGCTCGACGACGGCGTCTAGCATCCCATTTTCAAATAATTGGTCCGCCGTTTGAAAGTCTGCGGGTAAGTCAGCCGGAGTCGTCTGTTGAATGACCCGCGCCCCCGCGAAACCAATCTTGGCGCCCGCTTCAGCTAACACTAAGTCGCCCTCAAAGGCAAAGCTCGCGGAGACGCCGCCCATCGTTGGGTCGGTAAGTACGGTGATCAATGGCAATTGGTCCTGCTCTAACCGGGCTAACTCTGCTAAAATCAGGTTCATGCCCACTAAGGCATAAATCCCTTCTTGCATGCGGGCACCACCAGAAGCGGTGACGATCACCAATGGCAACTGCCGAGCACGCGCTTGTTCACTCGCATATAGCAGCCGCCGGGTCACCGCCGTATTCAGCGTTCCCATCATAAAATGACTATCCATGACTGCCAGGACGCAGGATTGTTGGGCAATTTGGGCAGTGCCGCAGATGATTGCTTCACTTAAACCGGTCTCCTGCTTAGCGCGTTGCAACTTAGCCGGATAGTCTGGAAACGCCAGTCGATCAACGGTCCGCTCAGGCATTTCAAACGGCTGAAACGTCTCAGCATCGGTCAGTTGTTGGATGCGTTGTGTGGCCGTCAATCGTCGCCAATAGTGACAATAGGGACACTGTTGATCCGTGCCCCATTGTCGTTGATGGACGTGGCGGCCGCAATTAGGACAGGCCGACCACGTGCCTGGACTTGGATAATGACTCATTTGGACGCCTCCCAACGCGCTAAGCTGTGAATCGTGTATTGGTCGTTGACGTACGCTGGTCGCGCGACAGTCTGTCGCAGAAAGTCCAGATTAGTCGTGGGTCCCTGCAACTTGACTGCGGCCAACGCCCGCTGCAAGTTGTGAACAGCCGTTATACGGTCGTCCCCAGTGACCATGATTTTGGCGATTAGACCGTCGTACATCGTGACTAAGTGGTCACCTTGATGATAATCCGTATCGATACGGACGTGTTCGGGCCACTGTAGCGTTTCAATCTTTGTCTGCGTTACTGGTAACGTCGCGGTCAAACGCGCTTCAATCGCAATACACTGCGGCTGCAGGCCAACGTGTTCTGGAAACGTGACGGCGACCCCCGCCGCTTGTTTGATTTGTTCAGCGACGATATCGATACCGGTGGTCAGCTCCGTCACCCCGTGCTCAACTTGTAGCCGGGTATTCATTTCCATAAAGTAAAACTGGCCATCTGCGAATAAGTATTCAATCGTACCTAAACTCTGATAATGGGTTCCCGCCAGCAATTGCCGCGATAACTCGTACAAATTCCGCCGTTGCGCGGCCGTCAAAATACTAGCTGGGCTTTCCTCTAAGACCTTTTGCTTATGCAGTTGCAAACTACAATCCCGATCACCCAAAATAAAGAGGTCCTGACCGGTTCCTAGCACCTGCACTTCAATGTGGCGGGCGGTTGTCAGGAACTGCTCCAAGTACATCGCATCGTTTAAAAAGGACGCCGCCGCTTCTTGGCGCGCAGCCCGCAATTGTTGATGGAGTTCATGAACATCAGCAAGAACGCGGATTCCCTTCCCGCCACCGCCGTAACTCGCTTTGAGAACTAGTGGGAACCCAATCGCAATCGCGGCTTGTTTGATTTCGGGCCAATCCAGACCTTGGATCGATTGACCAACCAGTACGGGAACTTGCTGTTGACGGGCAAAGGCCTTCGCCTGGGCTTTGTCCCCCATCAACTTGATCTGTTCAGTCTGGGGGCCAATCCAAGCGATGCCGCATTCCGCACACATCGCGGCAAAATCGGCGTTTTCAGCTAAGAACCCGTAGCCCGGATGAATCGCATCCGCATGCGTATTAATGGCGGCCATCAAAATAGCTTCAGCGTTCAGATATGAGCCACTTGCCGCAGCCGGTCCGATGCACACCACTTCATCCGCCAATCGCGTATAGCCCGCGTGGCGGTCAGCGGTTGAGCACACCGCCACCGTTTGAATATTCAATTGTCGACAGGCCTTGATAATCCGGACGGCGATTTCGCCCCGATTCGCGATTAACAGCTTGCGAAACATAGCTACCGATCCTTTCGCATTGTAAATAAGGGTTGTTCATATTCGACGGTCGCGTTATCCGCAATCAGTACCGCCGTGAGCGTGCCGTCAGCCGGACTCACGAGGGGGTTAAACAACTTCATACTCTCGATTTGGCCCAATTCTTGACCAGCCGTCACTGACTGCCCAACTTGTAAGTCCGGAGCTAAATGGACGACGCCTACCATTGGGCTCGGAATCGTGACGTTCGCCGTGTCAGTAGCGCCGATTGCAGCTTCAGTCGTTGTAGATTCAGTGATGGCAGATTCGTTCGTGATGGCTGCCGCTTGATTGTCAGCAGACGGATTTGTCACTGTGTTTGTTGACGCTGCCGCGTTTACTGGTACGGTGACACTCGGTTTGGTGACGGCAATCTCCAAGTCGCCGGCTTTGACCCGAATTTGTTGATAGCCTTGCCGCGCATACTTCTCGACTAATCGGTCTAAATCTTTTAATTCCATTTTCGCACCCCTCGTCTACTTCTTAATCAATACGGACCCATAGGCTAACCCGCCACCAAAGGCCGTGAGTAATGTTGGTCCAGTTAAGGTATCGAATACACTCGCTAACGCCATCGCGACACCAGCTGAGGAGGTGTTACCTAACTGTTCAACGTTATGCGGAAATTTCGCCATTGGTAATGCTAAGTTGGCCGCGATTTTTTCAATGATTCGCAAGTTGGCCTGGTGACAAATGACGTATTGCAAGTCGTCAGTTGTCAGCTTAGCCTCCGCAATCACACCCCGCATCTGTTCTGGGACGACCGTGGTCGCAAATTGAAAGACGTCGCGCCCAGCTTGGTAGAACGCGTCCGTCTTCGGATAATTGTCCGCTGCAACTTTCGTGATGGGCTGCACGCGGCCAGAATGAATCACTTCAGCGTTACCTTGTGATTGTAACTTTTCAGCTAAAATACTGTTTTCTGCAGGATCCGTCGTTGCTTGCAACAACGCGCCACCCGCGCCATCGCCGAAAAAGACGGCCGCGGTCCGGTCTTGAAAGTCCATCATCTTGGAATTGACTTCCGCACTAATGACCATCACGTTCTGATACTGGCCACTACGAACGAATTTATCCGCCGTTGCTAAGCCAAAGGTAAACCCTGCACAAGCGGCACTAAGGTCGAAGGCAAAGGCATTGCTGGCGCCAATATTCGCCTGCACTAAACAAGCGGTGGCTGGTGTCAACGCGTCCGGCGTAATCGTCGTCACTAAAATCAAGTCGATGGCACTAGCTGCCACGCCACTCTTTTGCAGCAACTGCTGGGCGACCTGGGTGGCTAGATCTGAGGTATTCTCATCATTCATGGCATAGTGCCGGGTCTTGATTCCTGTATGGGCTTGAATCCACTCGTCGCTCGTATCCATGATCGTCGCTAATTCGTCATTGTCAACGACGCGTGCCGGAACATACTGTCCCATGGCGGTTAATTTTGTATAAGTTGGCATTTTTAAACCCCCGCTACTTTCCGTTTCAATTAGTTTAATTTTATCAATAAAACCGTGCCGGTCAAAGTTTCCAGCCGGATTTTTGGTAAATCCTTAGAAACCGGCGCTGATTTGGGGCCGCTTCTCACTTGTCCACTGCCGCTTAAACGAAAATAAGATAGTTATCGTAAGAATTGGTTGTGACTTCTTACGTAACTATCTCAAATCGAGTCTCATATCGAATCGTTTAATTGGCGAATCGGCTATTTCAATTCCGTTTCCGGTTGGCCGGGTGCCGCAAAGCCGTTTTTAGCCAGCAAGGGCATCAAATCGACCTGTTTGTCCGTCGGCACCTTCTGGGCGTAGACTTTTAATCCGGCCGCGGCCAACGCATACAAAGCGTCAGCTTCAGCCTGACCGACGGCGACCGCATTAGTGACCATCACCATTCCGGTTGAAAAAGCGAGGCTGCCAATGTCGACACCCGTCTGGCTAAAATCCAACCCGCCGGCAACGAGGCGCGCCATGTTTTGCGGCGTATCCGTCAGAATCAGTGGTTTGACATTGTCGAACAGGGAATCATGATAAATCTCGATCATCTTGTCGACCGTAATCACATTCGCTTTGACACCGGGTGGCGCCGCTTGAACGATTAAAATCTTGCGCAGTGCATCCCGGGCGACCTCATCAGACACGACTAGAATCCGGTTAGGACTGACACTTTTGGTCCAGACCGTGGCGACCTGCCCGTGCAAGAGCCGACTATCGATCCGCGCCAAGCGAATATCCATCGTCATAGTGGCTCATCTTCCTCGTCTTCTTTTAATAAGTTCAAGTGTTTGATACCAATCTTACCCGTCTCTTCCAGGTGGGCGATAACGTCGTCGATTGGTTTGTCTCTAACCGTATAGGCTTCAATCAACATTGGCAGATTCAGGCCGGTGACGAGTCCCATTCGGTCGGTATGTTCAGCGACAATCCGGCTCGCCGCGTTGAATGGGGACCCACCCCATAAGTCGACCATGAACAGGACTTGGTCGTCGGCATCAAACCGGTCGACCGCCGCCATCAGTTTTTCAGTCAGGACGCTGGGTTCCTCGTCTAATTGAAACGTGACCGTCTGGACCTTATCCTGCTTGCCAAATATCATGTATGATGAGTCCACGATCCCCCGGGCAAAGCTGCCATGACTCACAACAACAAATGCTAACATCGGTGTTCCCTCCTCAGTCTATAACTAATACTCATTAAGATACATGCAAGAACCATGCCAAGTTAGTGTATCAACTGGCCAGGACTTGCGCTTGATGACTCTCTAATAATTGCACAATATAATAATTTTCCGCCGCTGAGAAGGTCAGCTGAAGTTGGTCGGTCAGTTGCTGGTTAGCCGTTTGAATAATCGGATACCACTTGGAGGCCATAATATCGGGCATTTCTTCAGTCGGGGCTGAAATCTCATCCTTGATGGCCGTCCGCTCTAGGGCCCCAGCCAGATGCATGATGAGGTCGATACGAAAGGCGTTGCTCATCTCACCATCCAGATGGGTGGCAATCACTTCGCTATACGCCCATAAAATCCCGGTCAGCTTCTTGGGGTTGAGGAACGTGAAGTAGTCGCCCAAATACCGTTCGCAGAGCTCTGGTGTCAACTGTTGGGCTTCCTCGGCCATCGTCTGTGGCGAATCCATTCCAGTTGCTAGTTGATCGATAAATTTCTCACCACCACCCTGTAACAGTTCTTCCAGGGAGATAAACGGGACGTCGAGCGCTGGCTTGGTAATCCCAGTTGCCGCAATAATCTGATAATTCTGACTGATTTGTTGGATACGAGTCTTCATTTCAACGACTGAAATCGGAAAGACCGTAATGCCTTCGATGAAGTTCTGGGCTAACAGACTGTCCAGAATCGTCTTGATGCGTTCAGCGGTCCCGACCCCAGTTGCGCAAATCGCAATAATTGCGCGCTGCGGGGTCTTATCCGTCGCTAACGCTGGCTTAACGGTCGCTTTCTGGTCATCAGTCGGCAAGTTACGAGAAATCCGCGAATAGCCCTTAAAGCCAACCAGTTCTTGATACATCGAGTCCAAATCGCTGTCGACTAGGCTGGCCTTACGAACAGCTTCCAGTACGACCGGTGTGGTCACCATGTCAATCGTGCGCGTGGCAATGCCCGTCTCCTGTTGAATCCGCTCACCAAAAGTCGTCAGCGACCCCATGTCAACAAGTAGCAACACACCCTTGCCCGAATCCATCTTTTCAATGCGCCGTTTGACATGGTCGTACGCCACGCTGGGATCCATATCGAGCGGCATATCGAATGCTTGAATATCGTAGTCATCCAGGAGCTGACCAACGACTTGCGCCATGGAAGAGGCGGTACTCATGCCATGGGCTGCTACTAGCACACCGACCTTGCCATTGAGCTGCATCGATCTCAAGGAAATCAATAAAATGGCGAGATAATACACTTCGGACTGCGGAATTGGTAGATGATAACGTTCCTCCAAGCCTTTTTTGAGGGTTTCAGCCGCTTTGATTTCAGCCGGATATTCGCGCACCATCGCTAACATATCCGAGCTCATTTGTCGCATCGGTTTACCGGCCTGAATGCGTTTGATAAACGAGCTGACGTGCAAACTGACCGCATAAATAAAGTTATCTTTGAAATTATAACCGAGCATGTCCTGAATCGTCATCTGGGCCGTCTTCGTGAAATCGATAACGTCTTGATCGACGATTTCAGCGAGTTTGTTCTCCGGTGACACTTCTAGTTGATTCTGCTTATAAAACGACTTCAAATGCAAGTTAATGTCCGTCGTAATGAAGCGGTTGATGTGCTCCTTATCCAGCCCTTCACGGCGAAGCAAGGACGCCTTATCCCCAATAATTTCGTATAAATTATAAGGTAACTCATAATTATCATTTTTATTCCGTAATGGTGTCGGACCATCGTTGGGTTTAACGATCAGAACTGGGTCGAGCAACTCTGAGATCGCCCCTAATTCATGACGATTCGACGCCACCGTCATCAGACCACTGCGAATATTTTGTGGTAAGTCATCCATGGTAATCGTGATTTCACTGTCATTTTCGATGCTATTAACGAAGCCTTGTGCACAGACCAATTGGATATTAGACTTCAACTGGCCGACGTTCCCAAACGTGACCGACCCTAACAAGGCCTGGACGACGTCTTCCGTTAACCGAATCTGCTTATTGATTCGATTGGTTTCTAATGATAATAACGCTTTCAGCAATTCCAAACGTTCCTTCGCTGAACGGTGATTGAAGGCCGGGAGTTGAATCGTAATCGGAATCCGACGCACAAAGGTCTGTAACAAGGTACTCTCGGGGTCTTCGGTCGTCGCACAGACGAGGCGCACATTAGCATGGTGACTCTTGGCCGTCTCGCCCAGCCGCGAATAGGTGCCATGATCCATGAAGTAGAAAATCATTTCTTGCCCTTCTGGTGGCAACCGGTGCACTTCATCCAGAAACAGCATGCCGCCGTCTGCTTCCTGAATCAGCCCATCCTTATCTTCGTTAGCACCCGTAAATGAACCTTTGACGTAACCAAATAAGTGCGACATCAATAATTCAGGGTTATGGGCATAGTCCGCACAGTTGAACGTAATCAACCCTTGTGGATTGGTCAGCACTTGTTGGTTCTCTGCGAAACGATACATGGCGTTTGCAAAGTAAGTCTTCCCTGAACCAGTCGGCCCAATAATCAACGTATTCAAGCCCCGCGGTGGGTACAAAATAGCCGCTTTGGCCTGTTCGACCTGATTAGATAGGCTTTCGTGCGACCCAATCATATTTTCAAAAATATCGGTGGCAGCTGACTTAGGTGCCGTGGTCGTCGTTCCGGTATTCGGCATTCGCTTCGCCATCGTGGCATTCGCTACGTCACTAACAGTGGTTGGCGCAGTTGCCAATTCATCCGTAGCCGGCACATAATGGACTGGCCGGCCAGCTAACTTATGGAGTTGGCCTTCGCGCACGAGTGTATTCAATTCTTTACTAACGTTTGAACGCGCTATCATTAACGCGGTCGCAACCATTTCCGTTGTTAGCCCGTGCGAATCACTGTGCTCGCGGACGTATTCGTATATTTTGGATTTTCTGGTCAAAATCGCCACTCCCTTTTACCAGGCTCAACTATTTTGTTCGATTTGATACACTATAACACACTACATTCTACCATAGTTCGCAGACAATCGACTTTTTAAAGGTCAATGTGGCATTCCCCCAAAAAGGCCCGTCAAGGCAAGTTGCCTATTAGCCCCCAATACCACTTTCACAGGATTACAAAACGAGCCTACGCGACGGTCAGTCCAACGACTAACGGCACGTAAGCTCATGTGATAGTAGTCCAATTAATCACGATAGCAGGCTGCCCCCCGTATCATGCAGCTACTTCAGATACTTGTCCTTGTTATTTTTGCCCTTAAAGATTCTGCCCAGGACCTGGAAGAATGTTAACGACTTAACGATGTGATCCGGCTCAATATACTTGCGCACGGCACGCAACACCTTTTTCGGGTCTTTGGCCGAAAAAGTAATCATGCCGTTACGCTTCGTTTGAAATGAGAACCGTGGAATCCAGCGACCACCAAACATCACTGATACCACGACATAGTTGACTTCCGTCCAGGGAATCTGAATAAAATTACGGACATTGCGGTCATCGTAAAATTCAAAGCCGTTGTCGCCTACCATGATTTTGCCATAGTCGGTCAAGCCCATATGCGAGTTCCCATTCATGACTAAGTCAACCTTCGTATTAATTGATTGAACCATCTGACACTCCTCCTATCACCTTCTATTACTACCCGATTATACGGCGAGGGCCTGCTTTATGCAAAACCTGCCGAACTAAATAAAAAGGATGAGCTCCAACGAGTCCATCCTTTCAATACCACGAAACCGAATTTTACATCCAACCAATAACGTGCATCAGAACCCCAAATACGAAGAGGCCAAGAATGATAACGATTGGTGAAACTTTCTTCTTCAGTAACCACATGCAGAGGAAGGTTAACAGTAAGGCCATCAACCCAGGAATCAATTGATTCAAGTTATCTTGCAAAGTCGTTACTTTGTATTTATCAAGTGAACGTCCAGCGGCTTGTTGTGATAAGGCTTCCTTAATCCCAGCAGAGCCCTTTGGCAACTTGTCCCAGTCGATGTAAGCACCGGCTTGTTGCTTGATTGTCGAGACTTTAACAGGACTAAAGTCCACAACAACCCACCGCTCAATTAAGGCAGCAAGGATAAACATCCCAAGCATGGAAGCACCACGCGTAATATCTTGTAAAATACCACCAGATAAGTCATCGGTAATCTTAGAACCGGCTTTGTAACCGAATTCTTGAGTATACCACATGAAGCCCATCCGAATTGCGTTCCAAACAACGAAGTATAAAATTGGTCCAACGATACTACCAGAGATCGCAAGTGATGCAGCTAAGGCACCAACAATTGGCTTAACCGTGTACCAGAACACAGGGTCCCCAACACCGGCTAATGGTCCCATCATACCAACTTTAACCCCTTGGATCGTAACATCATCGATTGGGGCACCATTAGCACGTTCTTCTTCAAGCGCTAAGGTAACACCAATAACTGGTGAAGCAACGTATGGGTGGGTATTGAAGAATTCCATGTGACGCTTCAAAGCTGCGGCACGGTCTTCTTTAGTCGTATATAATTTCTTGATTGCTGGAATTAATGAATAAGCCCAACCACCGTTTTGCATACGTTCATAGTTCCATGAACCTTGGAGGAACGTTGAACGCCACCAAACATGCAGACGATCACTTTTACTTAACGTTACTTTTTTAGTAATATTTGTAGTTTCAGACATCCCAGTTTGCCTCCTTCTCTAATACTTGTCGATAATGTCGCCAACTGGATCACCAGTATTAGCGCCACCACCATTGCTGCCAGAGTTACCTTGCTTCGAAAGTGCTAAGTACATCAAGGCTAAGGAAATCCCGATTGCACCTAAACCAATCAAAGTAATGTCACTGATTGCGGCTAAGACGAAACCTAAAGCGAAGAATGGCCAAACTTCACGAGAAGCCATCATGTTGATAACCATGGCGTACCCAACGGCAACAACCATACCACCACCGATTGACAAACCATCAGTCAACCAAGTAGGCATTGCGTTCAACATTGCCTTAACAGGAGCGGCACCAACGGCTAAGATCAAAGCGGCTGGAATCGCGATACGAAGACCTTGCATGCAGATGGCAACCCATTGCCAGAAATCGATCTTGGCAAAGCTACCTTCTTCAGCAGCACGGTCCATGATGTGAACAATACCAGTTGCTAACGTCCGGGCGATGATGGTTAAAAGTAAACCAGCAACGGCCAAAGGAACGGCGATCGCAATGGCTGAAGTAACCCCGGCACGGCCTTGGCCACCTAAAACTAAGATAATTGCAGATGCAATTGATGCTAACGCAGCATCAGGTGCAACGGCGGCACCAATGTTGGCCCAACCTAAGGCAATCATTTGAAGACTCCCACCTAAGATAATGCATGGGACTAATTGTCCGGTTACTAATCCGATTAGGGTACATGCAACAACTGGTTGATGGAAGTGGAATTCATCCAAAATACCTTCCATACCAGCTAAAAATGATACAAGTACGACTAAAATCACTTGAATTACGTTCAAATTCATGATTTAATCCTCCATCTTTTCTGATATTCTTGAAACTACTTTTGTTCCTTTAACATGTTTTCAGCTTTGTTTAAAATGTTATCCATGTTTTCCTTACCATCACTTGGAACCTTCCGAACATCGAATTCGATGCCGTCTTGTTCGAGTTTCCGGTAAGTGTCAATGTCATCTTGATCAAAGGCCAAAACTTTGTTTGGTTGAACTTTACCAGCCGAGTGAGCCATTGAACCAATGTTCAAGGTCTTGATCGGCACGCCACCTTCGATTGCACGTAAGGCATCTTGTGGCGTTTCGAATAGGACTAATGCTTTTTGACCACCAAAGTGCTTGTCATCCTTGGCAATCTTAATCATTTGCTTGATTGGAATAACGTGAGCTTTCACACCAGAAGGCGCTGCTTGCTTGATCATGTTAGTCCGTAACTCATCCTTCGCAACGTTATCTGACGCAACGATGATCCGAGTTGGGTTGACCGTCTTGCTCCATGCAGTGGCAACTTGCCCATGCAAGAGACGTGAGTCAATCCGTGCCAAACCATACTCCATCGTCCCTGGACGACCGGCATTAGCATTATTGGTAGCTGCAGCAGCTGCCTTTTCTTCCTTAGGTGCTAATGCTTCAGGACGAACCTTAACGCCGTCCTTGGCCGTTTCAATGATGTGGGTGGCAATTTCGTGTGCCGAATCCATTGAAAGCCGTGAAGCGTATGCTTCAATCAACATTGGCAAGTTCAAACCGGCAACGATTGCCCATTTGTCCTTGTGTGCTTCAAACAAGCCGTTGACTTGGTTGAATGGTGTTCCGCCCCAAAGGTCGACTAAGAATAAGACTTGCTCTTGATCGTCGAATGAAGCAGTGGCTTTTTCCAACTTAGCCTTGATGTCGTCAGGGCCTTCGCTAGGCATCAATGTAACAGCTTGAACGTTTTCTTGTTCGCCGAAAATCATTGATCCGGATTGATAGATGCCTTTAGCGAATTCGCCGTGACTAGCAATGATAATGCTTACCATCTTTGTACCTCCTATTTTTTCGTTACAGTCATATAAAACGAATAAATAATATC
>NZ_JAGYGS010000060.1:0-19837 GCF_018991185.1 Lactiplantibacillus sp. 7.2.4 | reverse complement strand
TAATTTATATCAGGTCTGGTTTTTTCTTTCCAAATTAGCTACAATAGAAAGAAATCACTAAGGAGTGTGCGTAGCAACATGGGTAAGTTTGAGGTTTTGGATCATCCGCTCATTCAACATAAATTGACAATTATTCGGGAAAAGAACTGTGGGACGAAAGTCTTCCGGGAAATGGTCAACGAAATTTCAACGTTGATGGCGTACGAAGTATCACGCGACATGCCATTGAAGGACATTGAAATCGAGACACCAATTGCCAAGTCAACGCAAAAGACATTGGCTGGTAAGAAAGTTGCCATTGTGCCGATTTTACGGGCTGGTTTAGGAATGGTCGATGGGTTCTTAAACATGATTCCAGCGGCTAAAGTCGGTCACGTCGGTATGTATCGTGACGAAAAGACGTTAAAGCCAGTCGAATATTTTGTTAAATTACCAAGTGACATTTCGCAACGCCAATTATTTGTCGTTGACCCAATGTTAGCCACTGGTGGTTCAGCCATCATGGCCATGGATATGTTGAAGAAGCGTGGTGCTAGCAATATTAAGTTCATGTGCTTAGTTGCAGCGCCTGAAGGGGTTAAAGCCCTTCGCGACGCACATCCAGACATCGATGTTTATACCGCAGCACTTGATGACCATTTAAATGAAGATGGCTACATCGTTCCAGGTTTGGGCGATGCTGGCGACCGGTTATTTGGTACGAAGTAAGTTGCCATAAAAAAAGTAGCACCATTCCACGAACGCGTGGGGTGGGGCTGCCTTTTTGGTTCACTAATATTTGAAAAAATCCTTACTATATTATAGGACCTGTCCAGTGAGAGATAGACTGGATTCACGATTACTTACCACAGTGAATTTGATCTTTGTCGATGAGACTACCGGATTTTTGGTAAAACTATGAATGAATAAGTGTGCACGTGTTGCACTAATCACTATTTCGCTTTAAATGTGATTCAAAAAGACGATTAGTTGGCATGTTCTTTATGAGTCTCAGAAAAATTTTTGAGAGCGGCTGTTTACGGTGAAACAGTGGGGTAGTCGGAAACCTGCTCGAATAGCAGATGAACGGCTACCTAACTTAGCGCAATTGATCACTGGCAGTTAGAAGACCGACCTTCAAGTGAAACTTGAATCAGTATCGTTGATGATTTAAGAAATTTAGATACACCAGTAAAATCGCCCACAGATTATTATTTACTCCAATTGAAACTGAACATATGGTTAGACGATAAAATTTGCTTTTGTTTCCAACTGTGGTCTTGGGCTTCTCTGCCAATTATGAATATTCCTGATGATATCCTGTGATACTGATACTTTATCTAATTCAAACATTTAGTCAGTGATTGAAAACTAGTCTTACAGATAAATATCAAATGAACGGTTGGCTAAGAATCAATGATCAGTTCAATTAAAGTTGGGTCCGCAAATGTCCGCCTTGCGAAAACTGCCCAGGCTGGAAGGCGTTTCTGACAATGCTCAGCGATGAAATTCCACTTAGCAAGCGTCCTTTGCTTGGTTAGTGGAAGACCAGTATTTAAGACGTGGTTTGTCGGCTTAAATCTGCGTCCATCGCGTTCCAGCGTTGTCAGAAATGCCTGGAAGCCGGCGTAGGACGAGCATACTGCTGTAAGTTTGCACTAACTCGCACTGTTTCCAGCGGTCCTAAGCTGGGCGCAGTTGACCTCAACTAATCTGCAATACAAAAACTACCAAACATACCAGCGAAAAAGCAAAGACATTTAAACCGTTAGTTGACAAGTATTCAACAGACGAGTACACTAATTGCAATTAAACAGTTCCTTTAAATTAGCTCAGAGAGGCTGATAAGGATGAACGGACGTCGACTTGTAAGGAAGCCAGACGTAATTTCGGACAGCCTAGCCGCTTTGAGTGGTGGGCTGTCTTTTCTTTTGCAATGATTTAATAAAGGGGTGCGTTATGACAAAGAAAGCGGCGTTTCATAATGATGAAGTCGTATTAGACATTCATGACCGACCAAAGTTTGGTAGTTGGTTAGGATTATCCGTACAGCATCTGTTCTCCATGTTTGGGTCGACCGTCCTGGTGCCAATTCTGGTGGGGCTAAATCCGGGCATTGCGCTTTTTAGTTCCGGGGTCGGGACGTTGATGTATATCCTGATTACGCGTGGTAAGATTCCAGCGTACATGGGGTCTAGCTTTTCATTCATCGTTGTTATGCAGTCGCTGATGAAGACGGCTGGTTATCCAGCAATCGCGCAAGGGACGGTCGCCGTTGGGTGCGTCTACTTGCTCGTCAGTCTGTTAGTGACATTGATTGGGTCGGATTGGATCGACAAGGCGTTGCCACCAATTGTTGTTGGACCGATCGTCATGGTGATTGGATTGTCACTCGCCAGTACCGCGGCCAAGGACGCGACGATGAATGGCAATAATTATGATTTAAAATACTTTGCGGTCGCGATTGCGACGATGTTACTGACGGTAATCTTTAATATGTATCTGCGCGGCTTCATGAGTTTAGTGCCAATCTTACTCGGCATCGTCTGTGGTTATATTTTGGCGGTCTTAGTCGGAATCGTGGACTTCTCTGGTGTTGAAAAGGCGCACTGGTTTGCGATGCCAGCCTTTCAGTTACCGTTTATTAGTTACCATCCCGGCATCTACTGGGGGGCAATTTTAAGTATGGCGCCGATTGCCTTTGTCACGATGTCAGAACACATGGGCCACATTATGGTGCTGAACAAGTTGACCAAACGAAACTTTTTCAAGGATCCAGGTCTTAATCACACGTTAGCTGGTGACGGGACCGCGTCAATTATTGCTGGTTTTGTTGGTGGCCCGCCCGTGACATCTTACGGTGAAAATATCGGTGTGTTGGCCATTACTCGGGTTCACAGTATTTACGTGCTCGCTGGCGCGGCGTTTTTTGCCATCGTCTTTAGTTTTGTCGGCAAGCTGTCCGCACTGATTGAAAGTATTCCGTCTCCAGTCATTGGCGGTGTCAGTTTCTTGCTATTTGGGGTGATTGCCTCCAGTGGAATGCGCATCCTGATTGATAATAAAGTTGATTTTAATCAGAAGCGTAATTTGATGATTGCATCAGCGATTTTGGTGATTGGAATTGGGAATGCTTACTTACAAATTGGGAGCTTTCAATTTAGTGGTTTAGCTGTCGCAACAGTGCTCGGAATCGCTATGAACCTGATATTACCAAAGGTGGCTGTCAACGAGAAGTAAATCGATGGGTGTCAGTTAGTACATGAAAATAAAGTCCAGATGATGAAAATCCAACGATGTGAAAGCTTCATGAAAGCTTGATGTTGTTGGATTTTTATTGATTGACGAAAAGTTGAAATTATTTTGAATTTTTTCGACGGTGGTGGTATTATTACCTTTGTATTTTGATTAGGGGCGACCCTGATCTACCATTTCGGATTACGATAAAATTGACGTTGCCAGTCGCAACGGTTAAGGTTATCATAGTACCGAAATTAAAGGAAAGAGGTGATATTCAGTGGGTGATCCAGTTCCTACAGTCAAATTCCTTGGGCTGACGTTTAATATCGCGAATGACATCTCAGTAATCGTGACTTGTCTAATTGTTTTCTTGTTTGTATTTTTGCTTTCGCGACATATTACGATGAAGCCCAAGGGTGGACAAAATGTGCTGGAGTGGCTCATCGAGTTCACGAATGGCATTGTCAAAGGGTCGATCAAGGGTAACGAAGCGTCTAACTTCGGTTTGTACGCATTTACATTGTTTCTCTTTATCTTCATCGCTAACCAACTTGGATTGTTCATTCAGGTTCAGGTCGGGCAGTATACGTATCTGAAGAGTCCAACCGCCGATCCGATTGTGACTTTGACGTTATCGTTTATGACCGTTGCACTTGCACATGCTGCGGGTGTTCGTAAGAAAGGTATGGGTGGTTATTTGAAAGAATACACACAACCTTTTGCTGTTTTCGCGGTTGTTAACGTCTTTGAACAATTTACCGATTTCCTAACTTTAGGTCTTCGGCTGTTCGGGAACATCTTTGCTGGTGAATTGTTACTAACGAAGGTTGCTGATTTGGCAAAGAGCAACGGTTGGTTGAGCTATGTTTACTCATTTCCAATTGAACTCTTATGGCAAGGTTTCTCAGTGTTTATCGGGAGCATTCAAGCGTTCGTGTTCGTAACCTTGACTTCAGTTTATATTTCTCAGAAGGTTAACGACGAGGAATAATTTCTAGTTTTTTAATTTTAAGGAGGATACACAGATTATGGGAGCAATTGCTGCAGGTATTGCTATGTGTGGTGCCGCTATAGGTGCTGGTATTGGTAACGGTTTGGTTATTTCTAAGATGCTTGAAGGGATGGCCCGTCAACCAGAATTATCTGGTCAATTACGGACTAACATGTTCATCGGTGTTGGGTTGGTCGAATCAATGCCTATCATTTCCTTCGTTGTTGCTTTGATGGTTATGAACAAGTAATCATTGGTCAACGAGTTCATTTTAATGAAAATGAAAGAAGGAGGTGTCATTAGATGCTCTCGCATTTAATTATCGGTGCATCCGGTCTCTACCTTGGTGATATGTTGTTTATCGGGATTAGCTTTATTGTTTTGATGGCATTGATCTCTGTTGTTGCTTGGAAGCCCATCACAAAAATGATGGCTGATCGAGCCGACAAGATTGCGAACGACATTGATTCAGCACAAAAGTCTCGGCAAGAAGCGAGTGACTTAGCTGATCAACGGCGTGATGCGCTATCACACTCTCGAGCTGAAGCGAGTGAAATTGTCGCTGACGCGAAAAAGAGTGGCGAAAAGCAACGGTCAAGTATCATTGCCGATGCGCAAAACGAAGCAACGCAGTATAAACAAAATGCGCGTAAGGATATTGAACAGGAGCGTCAAGATGCCTTGAAGAACGTCCAATCAGACGTCGCTGACATTTCGGTTGCGATTGCTACGAAGATTATTAAGAAGCAATTGGATCCGGAAGGCCAACAGGCATTAATTAATTCGTATATTGAAGGGTTGGGAAAGCATGAGTCTTGATAATCTTACAATTGCAAGTCGCTATTCAAAGGCACTCTTTGAACTTGCAGTTGAAAAGGATCAGACCGAAGCATTCCTGGCTGAATTAAAGCAATTACGGCAAGTCTTTGTCGACAACCCGCAATTGGCAGAGGTCCTCTCAGGATCATTGCTTCCGGTTGATCAAAAACAGACAACGTTGTCAACTTTGACTGACCACGCTTCAGAATACATTAAAAACTTTATTCAAATGTTGTATGATTACGGCCGCATGTCTAACTTAGTTGACATTGTTGACGCGTTTGAAGCACGTTTCGATGAGAGTCGTAAAATAGTGCATGCCGAAGTAACGTCCGCGGTCAAGTTGTCAGATGAGCAAGCTGATGCAATCGCAAAGGCATTCGCCAAACGCGTTGGTGCCAATCAGGTTGTTTTGTCACGTAAAGTCGATGAAGCAATCATTGGCGGAGTAATTGTGAAATCAAATAATCAAACGTTTGATGGAAGCGTTGCGTTACAACTAACGAATTTAAGACGAGCACTCATCAACAATTAGTTTACGAAGAGGTGAAACTTTTATGAGCATTAAATCTGAAGAAATCAGTGCTCTAATCAAACAACAATTAGAAAGTTATCAAACTGAGCTCTCAGTTGCTGAAACCGGTACTGTCACCTACGTTGGTGATGGGATCGCCCGTGCTCACGGACTCGACAACGCCTTACAAGGTGAATTGCTCGAATTCAGTAATGGAGTTTACGGGATGGTACAAAACCTCGAAAGCAACGATGTTGGTATCGTTGTCTTAGGGGATTTTGATGGTATTCGTGAAGGCGATACTGTTAAGCGGACTGGCCGCATCATGGAAGTTCCAGTTGGGGATGCCTTGATTGGCCGGGTCGTGAACCCATTAGGTCAACCAGTCGACGGCTTAGGTGAGATTAAGACCACGAACACGCGGCCAATCGAACACAAAGCCCCAGGGATCATGCAACGGCAATCAGTTAGCGAACCACTCCAAACTGGGATCAAGGCCATTGATGCCTTAGTTCCAATTGGTCGTGGCCAACGTGAATTGATTATCGGTGACCGTAAGACTGGTAAGACGTCCGTTGCCATTGATGCCATTTTGAACCAAAAAGACCAAGACATGATTTGTGTCTACGTCGCAATTGGTCAAAAGGACTCAACGGTGCGGGCCCAAGTTGAAACGTTGAAGAAGTTAGGTGCGATGGATTATACGATCGTCGTTACCGCCGGACCTTCTGAACCAGCACCATTGTTGTACTTAGCACCTTATGCTGGGGCAGCGATGGGTGAAGAATTCATGTTCAATGGCAAGCATGTTTTAATCGTCTATGATGACCTTTCAAAACAAGCAACGGCTTACCGTGAACTTTCATTGATTCTTCGTCGTCCTCCAGGTCGTGAAGCTTATCCTGGTGATGTCTTCTACTTGCACTCACGGTTGCTCGAACGGGCCGCTAAGTTGAGTGATGAATTGGGTGGCGGTTCAATGACTGCCTTACCAATCATCGAAACGCAAGCCGGGGATATCGCAGCATATATTCCAACTAACGTTATTTCCATCACCGATGGCCAAATCTTCTTGGATAGTGATGCATTCTATTCTGGTGTTCGGCCAGCGATCGATGCCGGGGCTTCTGTTTCCCGGGTTGGTGGGGATGCGCAAATCAAAGCCATGAAGTCCGTTGCCGGGACGTTACGTCTGGACTTGGCTTCATACCGTGAATTGAAATCATTCTCACAATTCGGTTCTGATTTGGATGCCGCAACCCAAGCGAAGTTAAATCGTGGGCAACGGATCGTTGAAGTCTTAAAACAACCTGTTCATTCACCATTAAAGGTTGAAGAACAAGTTATGATTTTATACGCTTTGACGAACGGTTATCTCGATAAAGTGGCAGTAGACGATATTGCCCGTTATCAAAGCGAATTGTTCGAATTCATCCACGCTAGTCATCAAGACCTATTTGACACGATCTTAGCTACTAAGAAGTTGCCAGATACCGACAAGATGAACAGTGCGCTGGATGCATTCGCAGAACAATTCCAGCCAACCGCTGCCGCTGCAAAGTAGTTATGGCTGAAAAGGATGGTGAGTAGTGCATGGCAGAATCATTAATGGATGTCAAGCGCCGGATTGACTCAACGAAGAAGACTCATCAGATCACGTCTGCAATGCAAATGGTTTCAACCTCTAAGTTGAATCAGATTCAAAAGCATACGACGACGTATCAAGTGTACGCTTCTAAAGTTGAAAGCATCGTTTCGCATCTAGCCAAAGCTCATCTGATGTCAGCAAGTGTCGGTGTTGCCAATAGTAATTCCAATACCATCTCGGTAAGCGAATTATTAGCACAACGGCCTGTTAAAAAGACTGGTTTATTGATCATCACTTCCGACCGTGGTCTTGTGGGGAGCTATAACAGTAACGTGTTAAAGCAAACCAATGACTTCATGCGGACGCATAAGCTTGATGCCAATAACGCAGTCGTTTTGGCGGTTGGTGGCACTGGTGCGGATTTCTATAAAAAGAACGGCTTAAACGTGGCCTATGAATACCGCGGCGTCTCTGACGTACCAACTTTTAAAGAAGTTCGTGAAATCGTTAAGACAGTCACATCAATGTATCATAACGAAGTCTTTGATGAACTTTACGTGTTCTACAATCACTTTATCAACCGGCTTTCTTCTGGTTTCCGGTCAGTGAAAATGCTGCCGATCTCTGAAGAGACCTTTGAACAAAGTGAATCAGACAACCGTAAAGCCAAGGACAGTCGGGTCGATGTCGGTCCTGAGTACGAAATGGAACCGTCAGAAGAAGCGATTTTGTCGGCCGTGTTGCCACAATACGCTGAAAGCCTAGTTTATGGTGCAATCTTGGATGCCAAGACTGCTGAACATGCTTCGTCGTCAACTGCGATGAAGGCTGCATCAGATAACGCTGGCGATTTAATTGATAAGTTAAATCTGAAATATAACCGTGCGCGTCAAGCTGCGATTACCACTGAAATTACTGAAATCACTGGTGGCTTGGTTGCGCAAGAATAACGAAGTGGGAGGAATTAACGACTAATGAGTACAGGTAAAGTTGTACAAGTTATTGGACCCGTTGTTGACGTTGAATTCTCTCTAAACGACAAGTTACCCGATATTAATAACGCCTTGATCATTCAAAAGGACAACGATGACACTTTAACGGTGGAAGTATCGTTGGAATTAGGTGATGGGGTCGTTCGGACCGTTGCGATGGACGGTACGGATGGTTTACGCCGGGGAATGACGGTTGAAGACACTGGTTCTTCAATTACCGTTCCTGTTGGTAAAGAGACGTTAGGCCGGGTCTTCAACGTTTTAGGGGAAACCATTGATGGTGGTCCAGAATTCGGTCCAGACGCAGAACGTAACCCGATTCACCGGGATGCGCCTAAATATGATGAATTAACAACTAGTACGGAAGTATTGGAAACTGGGATTAAAGTTATCGACCTCTTAGCACCCTATGTTCGTGGTGGTAAGATTGGGTTGTTCGGTGGTGCCGGTGTTGGTAAAACCGTTTTAATTCAGGAATTAATTCATAACATTGCTCAAGAACATAACGGGATTTCCGTGTTTACCGGTGTTGGTGAACGGACGCGTGAAGGGAACGACCTTTACTTTGAAATGAAGGGTTCCGGCGTTTTGAAGAATACCGCCATGGTCTATGGTCAAATGAACGAACCACCAGGTGCCCGGATGCGGGTGGCCTTGACTGGGTTAACGATTGCGGAATACTTCCGTGATGTTCAAGGTCAAGACGTGCTGTTATTTATCGATAACATCTTCCGGTTCACTCAAGCTGGTTCTGAAGTTTCCGCCTTACTTGGCCGGATTCCTTCAGCCGTTGGTTACCAACCAACCTTGGCGACTGAAATGGGTCAATTACAAGAACGAATCACTTCGACTAAGAAGGGTTCCGTTACTTCGATTCAAGCCGTTTACGTGCCTGCCGATGACTATACCGACCCGGCACCTGCAACGACTTTCGCCCATTTGGATGCGACGACCAACTTGGAACGTTCTTTGACGGAACAAGGGATCTATCCAGCCGTTGACCCATTGGCTTCTTCATCAATTGCGCTTGACCCATCAATCGTGGGTGAAGAACATTATCAAGTTGCCACTGAAGTTCAACGGGTCTTGCAACGTTACCGTGAATTGCAAGATATCATCTCGATCTTAGGGATGGATGAATTATCTGACGAAGAAAAGACGACCGTTGCACGTGCACGGCGGATTCAATTCTTCTTATCACAAAACTTCTTCGTTGCCGAAAACTTTACGGGTCAACCTGGTTCATACGTGCCAATCAATGATACAGTCAAGGGCTTCAAAGAAATCCTTGAAGGTAAATATGATGACCTACCAGAAGACGCATTCCGTCAAGTTGGTAAGATCGAAGACGTGGTCGAAAAAGCGAAATCGATGGTAACTGATTAGGAGGGGTTTACATGGCTGACAATGCAAAATCATTAACCGTTAGCATCGTAACTCCAGACGGTCAGGTCTATGAAAACAAGACGCCAATGTTGATCGTACGGACGATTGACGGCGAACTCGGGATTTTGCCGAACCATATTCCAGTGATTGCTTCGCTGGCAATCGATGAGGTTCGGATCAAGCAACTCGAAAGTGATCAGGAAGACGATGAAATCGCCGTTAACGGTGGTTTCGTTGAGTTCAGTAACAATACGGCTACCATTGTCGCCGATAGTGCTGAACGTCAGAATGACATTGACGTTGCTCGGGCTGAGAATGCACGGAAACGCGCTGAAACGGCAATCAAAGCTGCCCAACAAAAGCATGATGATGCTGAGTTGGCACGGGCGCAAGTTGCCTTGCGTCGGGCTATGAACCGTTTGAACGTTGCCCGGCATTAACCACAACTTAAAATTCTGAAAAGCATCTGCAATTATTTGCGGGTGCTTTTTTGTTGTGCCACAATAATTCGAGTTCTGAACACCGTTTAAGGTCAAAAGCAGCCAGCTGAGATTCGCTGGAAACAGTGCGAATTACCGTAAATTTGAAGTTGTGGTGTCGTCCTACACCGGCCTCCAGGCATTCTGGGCAATGGCCAGAACGTGGTGGACACAGATTTAAGCCGACACCCCACGTCTTAAATACTGGTCTTTCACTAACCAAGCACAAGACGCTTGCTAAGTGAAATTTCACCACTGGGCCTTGCCCAGAATACCTTCCAGCCGGGATGGTGTTCGAAAGGCGGACATGTGTGGACCCAACTTTTGTTAAACTGATTGTTGGTTTTTAATAGACAGTCATTTGATATTCAACTGTAAGACAGTTTCCGATAATGCTTAATAAGCTGTCTTACCTGTGTTTCAGAGCGATAAATCAGTAGACTGCTGAAGATTGTCAGAAAATTTTTACCTTGACTTAGATAGTAAAGTCTAAAATTCCAAACAATTGGTAATTCTGTCATCCGGTCTGTCAAAATCTCACGACTAGATGTCATTGGAATTAGTGAATGACCTTCATATCATCTTGTAAGCATTCAAGTTTATGAATCATTATTGACATTGTCTAAAAGTTTGCATAAAGGTCTAGCAACTAAAAGGCAATGGTCAATTGTACCAAGATAGGTGGCCGTTCATTTGCCATTCGAGCGGGTTCCCGACTGTAGGGGCCGGCTGACAATGCTCAAGGGCGAAGTTCTTCTTGTCCGGGTGGGCTTCCCGGGCTAGAAGAAGACTCGTATTTGAAATTGCGCAGTGGTTTTCTGCGTGAGTTCAAATCGATGTCCGCCCTGTTCCAGCGTTGTCAGCCGGCCCCGGAAGTCGGACTAGGACGATCATCGGCTGACGAACAGGAATCCAACTCATCGGTACTTACTCATCTTTCATGCTAACGCAATGTCTGTGAGCGTATTAGACCCGTGTCAGGATGGGAAATGATAGAATAAATGCTAACGACGGGTTATGAATAGATACTGATAGGGGACGCTCAAAGTGTGGCTGCTTACATTGCCATCGCTAGCTAAATCAACACAGGCAAGGGTGTGTGATGATTCAATTGCTTGATTGTCAAGCGAAAACGCTAACAAATCCAACATTAGTTAACTAATCATAAGTATTTAATATTTGTGTTGGAATTGTAACGAAAATGTAAAATGTAATATTTCTTCACCGTAGTTCTATGTTATGATGATTAGGAACCGATTTGAACCTGAATGACACTCGGGTCGTTTGGCTAGAGGACTTCAAGTCAACTGGCGGTTGAATGATATTGAGATTGCACCATCACGTGAACCAGTCGCTCTGGGATGCTGAGCAGCCAAGGCGACATGTACTGCTGCGTGGTGCGAGACCGTTTTGTTTTTATTGGGTCTGCAATCTGACGTAGCTTGTTTATTGATTATCGTTTAGTGATGGAGGGTTTATCCATGGAGGAAATTGTAGTTCATGGCGGTCAACGTTTGACAGGTAATGTTCATATCGAGGGCGCTAAGAACGCTGTGTTACCGATTTTAGCAGCCAGTTTATTGGCTAGCGACGGACAAACACATTTATCAAATGTACCAGTTTTGTCAGACGTGTTCACAATGAATAACGTCTTGAAATTTTTGAATGCTAAAATTGATTTTGATGAAATTAATAAAACAATCGATATTGACGCCAGCCGTCAATTATCATCAGAAGCACCATTCCAATACGTGTCTAAAATGCGTGCATCAATTGTTGTGATGGGACCGTTATTGGCACGTTTAGGTCATGCGAAGGTTGCGATGCCGGGTGGGTGTGCGATTGGCTCACGGCCGATTGATTTACATCTCAAAGGCTTAAATGCGCTCGGTGCAGAAATCGAACGCCACGATGGCTATGTTGAAGCCACCGCAACTAAATTACATGGTGCAGCAATCTACTTAGATTTTCCAAGCGTTGGTGCGACCCAAAATATTATGATGGCCGCAACGCTCGCTGACGGCGTGACGACCATGGAAAACGTGGCGCGCGAACCAGAAATCGTCGACTTAGCTAACTATCTGAATCAGATGGGTGCTAAAGTCACGGGTGCCGGGACTGAAACGATCCGAATCGAAGGTGTTAAGACGATGCACGGTTGTGACCACAGCATCGTCCAAGACCGGATCGAAGCCGGCACGTTTATGGTCGCTGCCGCAGTGACTCAGGGTAACGTCTTGGTGGAAGACGCAATTGCGGAACATAACAAGCCGTTGATCTCAAAGATGCGCGAAATGGGTGTCACGGTGACCGAAGAACGCGGGGGTATCCGGGTCATCGGTCCGGAGACGTTAAAACCAACGTCGGTCAAGACACTGCCACATCCTGGTTTCCCAACGGATATGCAACCACAGATGACGATTCTGCAATTATGTGCGCAAGGCACTAGTCTACTGACAGAAACGGTTTTTGAGAATCGCTTCATGCACCTAGATGAACTCCGCCGGATGAACGCTGATTTCAAGATTGAAGGACGGTCGGTCATCATGTATGGGCCAACTGATTTCAACGGGGCGCAAGTGACGGCTACTGATTTACGGGCAGCTGCAGCCTTAGTCATCGCCGGTTTAGTCAGTCGGGGTTATACCGAAGTGACTAACCTCAAGTATTTGGATCGGGGCTACTTCAACTTCCATGGTAAGTTAGCCAAGCTGGGTGCAGAAATCAAACGGGTCGAGATTCCAGATGGCACCGTTTATGCGCTTAATCCAGACTTTGCCAACCAGGCAGCAGAAGAAATGTAAATAATTGCTTACAAAACCTTCAAAATGCGCTAAACTCGTGTTTGAAGGTTTTTTTGTGGCGAGCCACTGTGGCTGACGCCCATCATTCGGGAGGACACTTATGTTTATTAATATTATCGACAAACACATTTCGTTAAAACCAACTGAGGTGGCTGACGCTGAGCCACTATTTGATCTCGTTGATCAGAATCGCGACCACTTAGCCCCATGGATGCCATGGGTCGATGCGACTGCGACCGTCGCCGATGAACGCCAATTCATTGAAAGCATGCTGACCAAGCAAGCACATGGACAAGTCTTCATTACGACCATTATCGTGGATGGTGAGGTTGCGGGAATGCTGGACATTCACAATATCAGTGACGTCAATCATCACGGTGAAATCGGCTACTGGTTAGGCGCGGCCTATACGGGGCGCGGCGTGATGACCAAGGCGTTGGAACGATTAGAAGAGATTGCCTTTACTGAATTAGACTTACACAAGTTGAGTTTGGGCGCGGATGTCAATAATCAAGCGAGCCGCGCCGTTGCTGAACGTCGGCAATACCATTTGGATGCAACGTTGCCTGAGAACATCCTCGTCAACGAGCAGTACCGCGATGAAGCCATTTATTCGTTGACCGTTGATGAATGGTCCAAACGGCAAGATGACTAGCGGCTGTTGAGCGTTTTGGCGCGCACAACTGAATCGTTGGTACATGCAGCCATTAGTTCTCATCAACTGTAGAGTATGGTATAATGATTAGTCGTATAATTGTATGTTTGAGAGGAGCAAAAACATGGCTTTAGATATTGGTATTGACCTGGGAACTGCCAATGTTTTGATTTATGTATCAGGTAAGGGCATCGTACTAAATGAACCATCCGTTGTCGCTATTGATACCAACACGAATCAAGTATTAGCAGTTGGGTCCGAAGCCTATCAAATGGTTGGGAAGACGCCTAGCAACATCCGGGCGATTCGGCCGTTAAAAGACGGGGTCATCTCCGATTTTGACGTCACCGAAGAGATGTTGTCCTATTTTATCAAAAAATTAAACGTTCGGGGAATCATGTCACGTCCAAGTATTATGATCTGTACCCCAACGAACACAACTGAAATTGAACGTAAAGCAATCTTACAAGCAGCCGAAAAATCCGGTGGTAACAAGGTCTACTTAGAAGTTGAACCGAAAGTTGCTGCAATCGGTGCCGGGATGGATATTTTCCAACCACGTGGTAACATGGTCATCGATATTGGTGGTGGGACGAGTGATATCGCTGTCTTATCACTTGGTGACATTGTCGCAAGTAGCTCACTACGGATGGCTGGCGATCGCATGAACCAAGACATTGTCAACTACGTTAAGGATCAGCATCACCTGTTGATCGGTGAACGCAGTGCTGAACAAGTCAAGATTCAGATTGCCCAAGTCTTCAAGCAAGATGGTGATGATGACAAGGTCACCCAAGTGCGTGGTCGTGATACGGTTACTGGGATGCCACGGTCAATTGATATTGACTCAAATCAGGTAGAAGAAGCCATTCACGAAACGCTGATGCAGATTGTCAGCACCGCACATCACGTGATGGAAACTTTGCCGCCTGAAATTGCGGCGGATATTATCGATCGTGGGATCACCTTAACTGGTGGCGGTGCGCTGCTCAGTGGACTCGACCAGTTGATTAGTGAAAACTTACGCGTGCCCGTCATGGTTGCTGAACATCCGTTGAACAACGTGGCTCAGGGTGCCGGGATTTTGCTGGAACACATGCAGAAAACCGCAAAGAACAAGAAATAATTCGCGATGCGACGGTTATTAATGAAAGGGATCCGCTTCTATCAGCGGGCCTTTTCTGCGTTTAGTCCGGCCCATTGCCGTTATTATCCGACTTGTTCAAATTACACGTTGGAGGCAATCGACCGGTTTGGCGCAGTTAAGGGAAGTCTGATGGGGGTGGCACGCGTCTTGCGTTGTCACCCCTTCGTTAAGGGGGGCTTTGACCCCGTACCAGCCCATTTTTCACTGCGTCGTAATCCGCAATACAAGGAGGAAGACAACCGTGGCAAGAAAAGATAAGGCGATTTCGGTCACTTTAAATGAGACCAAGGTCAACGGTCAGACGGTTACCGAAGTTTTAATTGGAAAGCAGATGATTGGTCAGGTCACCCAAGTCGGCGAACGTTTTGATGCCGAAATGGTTAGCGACAACCAACCATTTGCACATACCAAATCTTTTGATGAGAGTTTGCAAGAAATCTTGTCAGCTTACCATTTACACAAAGGCTAATTTTTAGTAAACCTTCAACCTGGTCCCGAGAATTCGGCACCAGGTTGTTGTATAATAAAAGCTATCTTAGAGTACCAATTGATAGTGTGAATAAGGTTAGATTCAACGTGGACGTTGGACTAATTCAAATAGGTTAGGAGCGTTATTTGTGGCAGAAGAATCTAGACTCCGCAGTCAAGACGAAGATTCAAGAATTGACTGGGGTATCATATTTTCAGTGATGATGCTAGGACTGATCGGGTTGGCCTCGATCTATGTCGCCGCAGTGCACGATTCTAGTTCAGTGAACGTCGCGAAACAGGTGATTTCTCAAGTCATGTGGTTTGTGATTGGGACAGCGATTGCCGTGATCGTGATGCAATTTGACTCAGAACAATTGTGGCGTGTGGCGCCCATCGCGTATTGGTTTGGGATTTTCCTACTAGCGGCCGTACTGGTCCTGTATAGTCGGTCGTTGTACACGAGTACCGGGGCCAAAAGTTGGTTTGCGGTCGGCTCGTTGACGCTGCAACCGTCTGAAATCATGAAACCAGCCTTCATCTTGATGTTAGGCCGGGTGGTGACGATGCATAATACGGAGCATCCGACTCATACCATGGCGGGTGACTGGCAGCTGATTGGTAAATTGGTGGCGTACATGATTCCCGTTGCCATCCTGTTGAAACTCCAAAATGACTTTGGGACGATGCTCGTGTTCTTCGCCATTTTGGGTGGTGTGATCTTAGTTTCTGGGATTTCATGGCGGTTACTTGCACCGACCTTTGCAATCGTTGCGGCGGTTGCTGGGACGGCGTTGTACTTGGTCATTTCTCAAAGTGGTCAGCATATTTTGGAAGCCGTTGGGTTCAAACAGTACCAATTTGCACGTATCGATACTTGGTTGAATCCCTCAACGGATACGTCTAACAATGCGTACCAAGTTTGGCAGAGTATGAAGGCCATTGGGTCCGGACAGATTACTGGTCGTGGGTTTAACGTGTCACACGTGACCGTGCCAGTGCGTGAATCCGATATGATTTTCTCCGTGATTGGTGAAAACTTTGGCTTTATCGGCTGTGCCGTAGTTATTTTGTTATATTTTCTATTGATTTACCAAATGATTCGGGTTACGTTTGATACTAAGAACGAATTTTATGCTTACATTTCGACCGGGGTCATCATGATGATCCTCTTCCACGTGTTCGAAAACATTGGGATGAGTATTGGACTGTTACCAATGACCGGGGTTCCGTTGCCGTTTATCAGTCAAGGGGGTTCGGCGTTGATTGCCAATATGGCGGGGATCGGCTTGATGATGTCGATGCGGTTCCACTACAAGTCATATATGTTCAGTCGTAACGACCGGTTCGAATAGTAAAATTATTGCAAAGGTATGGTGGAATGTATGAGTGAAGATGCAGCTTATTTTTGGACAAAAGATGTCGATGGTCACACGCGCTTGGGCTTAACTAAAGCCGCTCACGAAGCATTGGGTGAGGTTAAGTATGCGGAATTACCTGCAATTGGCGACAAGATTAGTCAAAACAGTGCGTTTTTAAGCGTTGAAGCAACGAAGGCAGTCTCAGAATTTAACGCCCCAATCAACGGGACGGTGGTTGCAGTCAATCCCGCACTTAAGGACAACTTTGATGCCCTGAACAGTGTTGAAGACGGGGTTGCTTGGTTAATCGACGTGGACTAATTGTCAGGCCTTGACAATTAGAAACAGGCTCGGTATACTCGTTACATTAACAAATGATTAAAAAAACTTCATTTTGAAAAGATGAGTACGTGGCTACGATTACTAAGAGAGTCCCTCGTTGGTGCAAAGGGATTAATCGTGAAGCGGAAGATGGTCTTGAAATAATGGCGTTCAGTGAACGAAAGCAAGCTGGACGTGGGTCGCATCCATTACCATGCGGGAGTTCAGAGTAACTCTTGAGACAACCAGTGTGAGCTGGTTGTGAAGATGGGTGGTACCACGAGGCTGAGCTTCTCGTCCTATTGATGATTATGGTGATAATTGTCTGGGATGAGAAGCTTTTTTTGATGCATAAGGAGGAATTGACTTGATTGAATTTAAAGATGTGACAAAGACCTTTGATGTTAAGCAGGGCGCCGTTCACGCGGTCCAAGATGTTAACTTGAAGATTGAGGACGGTCACATTTATGGCATCGTCGGTTATTCTGGCGCGGGTAAGAGTACCTTAGTCCGGATGCTCAACGGGCTCGAAACGCCAACTAGCGGGTCAGTTGTGATTGACGATGTGAATATTACGACGCTGAGTGGCGCTAAATTACGTGCTCAACGGCAAAAAATCGGCATGATCTTTCAACATTTCAACTTGTTGTGGTCACGGACCGTGTTAGAAAATATCATGTTTCCACTTGAAATTGCGGGTAAGTCCAAAGCGGAAGCGCGCAAGAAGGCGGAACACCTCGCAGATTTGGTTGGACTCGCTGGTCGCGAGACCGCCTATCCGTCAGAATTATCTGGTGGCCAAAAGCAGCGGGTCGGGATTGCCCGGGCGTTAGCAAATGACCCGCAAATCTTACTTTCTGATGAAGCAACGAGTGCCTTGGATCCGCAAACGACTGATGAAGTCCTCGACTTATTGTTGTCGATCAATCAAAAGTTGCATTTAACCATTGTCTTGATCACCCATGAAATGCACGTCATCCGTAAGATTGCGGATCACGTGGCCGTCATGGAAGCCGGTAAGATCGTCGAACAGGGCCCAGTGCTCGAAGTCTTCAAGCGGCCAAAGCAAGCCGTCACGAAGCGTTTCGTGAACGAAGAGGTCACCCCTTCATTGAATGATACGACAGTGGTCGTTGATCAGTTGCTTGAAAAATATCCTAAGGGGACGATCGTTCAATTGACGTTCCACGGCGACCAAGCCCAGTTACCAATTGTGTCCGAAATGTTGAAGAAGTATCCACTTGATTTGAACATCATTGAAGGTGGGATTCATCAGACGCAAGAGGGCGCAATTGGGTCACTGTACGTGCAATTGACTGGTGATGAAGAACAACTCAAAGGTGCCTTAGCGTACCTACAAACCATGCGTGTCGAAACGGAGGTCTTAAACCGTGAATAGTCAAGGATTAGATTCATACTTCAAATTTTCCAATGTGGATTGGGGAAGCATGATGTCCTCAACTTGGGAAACGATTTGGTTGACGATCGTTTCCATGGTGGTCGTGGCAATTTTAGGGATTGCCTTAGGATTGTTACTTTACGAGACCGCCGGCAGTCAAAATATTTTAGCTAAAATCTTGAATTGGGTCGTGGCGTTGTTCGTCAATGTGTTCCGGTCGATTCCATTTATTATCTTGATCGTGCTATTATTACCGATTACGTCCAAGTTAGTTGGAACCATCATTGGACCACGCGCGGCGCTGCCTTCACTGATTATTTCAGCGGCACCGTTTTACGCACGGATGGTCGAATTAGCGTTCCATGAATTAGACCATGGCGTGATTGAAGCGGCTGAATCGATGGGTGCCACACGTTGGCAGATCGTCCGCAAAGTATTGTTGCCCGAAAGCATGCCAGCGTTAGTTTCTGGGATTACCGTAACAACGATTTCGTTGATTGGGTATACTGCGATGGCTGGTGCGATCGGTGCTGGTGGTTTGGGGAACTTGGCTTATCAAGATGGGTTCCAATCCAACAACAATGCCGTGACATTGGTCGCAACCGTGATTATTGTCATTATTGTGTTTATTTTCCAATTTATTGGGGATTTCGCTGTTCGTCATATCGATAAGCGGGTCAATTAAAGTTAGTTCTTAGGAGGAATTAGGGTCATGCAAAAAAAGCGGATTTTAGGGTTATTGGCAGTTGCAGCAACCGCCATTTTATTAGTTGGCTGTGGTAAGTCTTCTTCAGAATCGAAGACCACGACGATTACGGTGGGCGCTTCTGCCGTACCACACGCACAGATTTTGAAGCATGTGCAACCAGAATTGAAAAAGGAAGGCGTCAACTTGAAGATCAAAGTCTTCCAAGATTACGTCTTGCCTAACAAAGCGTTAGCTTCAAAGGAATTGGATGCCAACTACTTCCAGCATATTCCATTCTTAAAGAACTGGAACAAGGAAAACAACGGTACTTTAGTTTCTGCCGGTAAGGTTCATTTGGAACCAATCGGTGTTTACTCCAAGAAAGTCAAGAACTTGAAAGACTTGAAGGACGGCGCAACGGTCTTAGTAAGTAGTAATGTTGCCGACTATGGTCGGGTCTTAACCTTATTCAAGGATGCGGGCTTGATCACGTTGGAGAAGGGCACTGATTTGACTTCTGCAACGTTTAACGATATCAAGACCAACAAGCGTCACTTGAAGTTCAAGCACTCTTACGAAGCTAAGTTAATGCCGACCTTCTACAAAAACAACGAAGGTGACGCGGTCGTGATCAATGCTAACTACGCTGTTCAAGCTGGGTTAAATCCTAAGAAGGATGCCATCGCCCTTGAAAAATCCGACTCGCCATACGCTAACATTGTGGCTGTCCGTAAAGGTGACAAGAACAAGCCGGCCATCAAGAAGTTGATGAAGGCCTTACGTTCTAAGAGTACCCAGAAGTGGATCGAAAAGAAATACAAGGGTGCCATCTTGCCAGTTTCTGCTGACTAGTCGTGACCCTGCAATACCAAATACCATGATTCAAATTAAGCTAGTTTCAGAGCCTGAGTGCTTTGGGACTAGCTTTTTTTGTGGAATTAACAATCAGGAATGGCCAGCTGAGGACCGCTGGAAAAGCTGCTGAGCAAACAAAAAGCATGCCACC
>NZ_JAGYGS010000006.1:0-118773 GCF_018991185.1 Lactiplantibacillus sp. 7.2.4 | reverse complement strand
CATCGTGAAATGGGATGCTTGCTCGAGCCCCATTCCATAACGCAAATAGGACTCGACATAAATTGTCTGAGTCCTGCATCATAATAATAAGGCTAATAAGGTGGTCATCATGGTTACTGATTTAATTTGCATTTTAGTCATCATCATGACCTCCCTTAAAATTTGTTGTGATTAATATAACATGTGGTCTCATGTCATTCAATTCATTTTCTAATTAAATTATAATATTAAGCATTTAACCCCACTTTTTCCGGTTGCCTGGTGGCCAATTAACATTAATCCACAGCATTTTGACGAATTATATTAACTTGTACATCATTTAATTTTGTGCAAAAGATAACACCGTCAGCCTAAAATATGGTTGACGGTGTTATCGGACTTATTCGAATTTAGCGCGTTTGATTGCCCACATAGCGATACTGATTGATAAATGTCCGCGGCGTGTCCGCCCTTAGAATCGGATCACCAAAGCCGTGATGGTTAATGGCATCCGGTAAGGTCTGCAGTTCGACTGCCAGTGCGTGATACTTTCCGGCCGTGGTCGCTTGGCCATGATCCGGGTTGGCAGTGAAAATCACCATGCCATTGCGGTCGGTGTTGAAAATCAGCTGACCGTGTGCTGCGACTAATCTGCCTGCCGGTTCAGACTGATGGTCAATTACGTAGCAGTCATCGTAACCTAGCTGCCCCGTTTCTTGACTTAATCGGTCCAGTTGTGCTTGAATCACAGGCTGGGCGCGAAAATCATAGGCTGGTGACGGCACGTAGAAGACCCCCATAGGAACCTTGCCTTGGTCGGTATGCACTAACTTTGTCGAATTAATGCCTAATTGCTGTGAATTGATCACCGCCGCACCGCCGTTCAAATTGAAATACACGTGACAAGTCGGATCAAACAGCGTATCGGCACTCGTCACCCCATGATAAGTGATTTGCACCGTATCATCCGCCGTCAGCCGATAGCTCACCGTGACCTTCAAATCACCCGGAAACCCATCTTCAGCGGACAATAAGGTCGTCGTTAACGTCACCGTATCCCCAGTGGGGTCGAAATGGCCGGCAAGATTATGTGTCTGTAAGCCGTGGTCGCCGCCATGTAACAGGTGCTGACCATCGTTTGGTGGCAGTCGATAAGTCTGACCGTTTAACTCAAACTGGGCATGACCGATGCGACCAGCCACCCGCCCAATCGTTTTGCCAACCTGATACGGCGTCTTGAGATAGTCGTCTAGCGTTTCAAAGTGCCAAACGAGCGACTGGGGCTGGCCGCCAACTTGCACGATGAAGTCATACCAGGTCGCGGCATAACTGAGCACTTGCAATTGGCTATGGCGCGCATTTTCAATCGTATAGCGCCAGACGGGCTCGCCTTGATAGCTGCCAAACGGGACTTTTGAAATCGTACGCCTCACCCTCTCATTTTATGGTTGTTAGTTAGGCTTGTTGCAAGCTTTGGGTTTCCCCGTTGACTTGCACGTCGATTGGATCACCCGCAATCAGTTTCAGGCTCGTCCCATCGTGATCGACCGTGACTTCGATGATGCGGTCACGGAAGACTTGCCGGAAGGAATACTTGGTCCATTGCTTAGGCAAGAATGGGCGGTAACTTAATTGACCATCATGCACCCGCATGCCGGCAAATCCTTGCACCATGGCAATCCAGCCACCGGTCATGGAAGTGATGTGTAAGCCATCGACCGTATCGTTGTTATAGTTATCCAAGTCCAAACGAGCGGTCCGATTGTAGAATTCAACCGCCTTGTCTTCATAGTGCAAGTCCGCTGCGAGCACCGCGTGAATGGCTGGTGAGAGACTGGATTCGTGCACCGTCATTGGTTCATAGAAATCAAAGTTGTGCTTCAATTGGTCACTTGAGAAATCGTCAATGAAGTCGTACATCACTTGTAGGACGTCGCCTTGCTTAATATATGGTGACCGTAAAATGTGATCCCATGACCAGTGTTGGTTGATTGGCAATTGGTCAGCTGGAATGGCCGAGACTGGTTCGAGGTCTTTATCCAAATACCCATCATGTTGAACGAAGATGTCCAGATCTTTGTCATATGGTAAGTACATCCGGTCGACAATATCTTGCCACTTTGCGCGTTCTTCAGGGGTGACGTTTAAGGTTGCTGCTTGGTCAGCGTCCACTTGGTCCAAGATTTCAAGCGTGTACTTTAAGGTCCACTGTGCTAAATAATTGGTGTTAAAGTTATTGTCCACGTTGTTCTCGTATTCATCTGGACCGGTAACGCCGTGAATCATGTACTGCTGATTGCGTTTACTGAAGTGCACCCGGTCAGCCCAGAAACGTGAAATCTCGGTCAAGACTTTGCTACCTTCATGTAAGACGTAGGACGTATCGCCGGTGTAACGCGTGTAATTGTAAATCGCAAATGCAATATCGCCGTTACGATGGATTTCTTCAAACGTGATTTCCCATTCATTATGGCATTCGATCCCGTTGAAGGTCACCATTGGGAAGAGTGCGCCCTTCAAGCCTTGTTGTTGCGCATTATGGTAGGCACCATCCAATTGCTTGTAACGATACATCAACAGGTTCCGCGTGACTTCTGGCTTAGTGATGCCTAAGTAGACGGGCACTGCGAAGGCTTCCGTATCCCAGTAAGTCGCACCACCGTATTTTTCACCGGTGAATCCTTTTGGTCCGATATTCAAACGCGGATCGTCGCCATAGTAAGTGCTGAACAATTCAAATAGGTTGAACCGCATGCCTTGTTGTGCGGCGGTATCCCCTTCGATTTGAATATCAGATTGTTGCCACCGGTCAGCCCAGACCGTCTCATGTGCACTGAGTAAGTCGTCAAATGACTGAGCCTCGACCGTCTTCGTGAGGCGTTCAAGTGCGGTCATGATGGCATCATCAGTCGGATAATCACGTGAGGTCACGACCACGACCCGTTTTTCAAAACTAACACTTGCGCCAGCATCTAAATCGCCGTAGTACCGATCGATTGTCGCGGTATCCGTCACTTGAGCGGCTTTATGTGTTAATTCAGTCACATAACTAACTTGCATTCCTGATGTGAATTGCGGCGTACCGAAGTCATTAGGCGTCGTTTGGGCAATCAAGCGGTTGTCCGTTACTTGGTGGACATTCCAGAAGCGTTCGTCATAGTTGGCGTCTTCATTTTTGACATCAGCGTCTAACGCCGAAGCGACTTTGATATTCACCGGTTGGTCACTCAAGTTTTCAAAAGTGACCTTTTGAACGGAGAGTTCCTTTTGAGCGACACTCAGAAAGCGTTCAAAGGTGACTCGGACTGATTGGCCGTCTTGGTTAACGATAAATGACCGCGTCAATGTTCCGTGCTGCATGTCCAAGTCGAGTTTGAAATCGCTGAAATCAGCTTGTGCTAAATCGATCTTGGTACCATTAATTTTGAAGTTGATTTTGATGAAGTTGACGGCATTGATGACCTTACCAAAGTATTCAGGGTAGCCATTCTTCCACCAGCCGACCCGGGTCTTATCTGGATACCAGACACCACCAAGATAGATACCTGGTAATGTGTCACCGGAATAGTCTTCTTCAAAGAAGCCCCGCATCCCCATGTAGCCGTTACCTAAACTAGTCATTGATTCTTGGAGCCGTTTGTCTTCCGGCTTGAAGTCTGTCGTCAGTACGTGCCATGGATTAACGTCAAAAATTCGTTTCATGATTGTTTGTCCCCCTAATTTTTGTAAGTTTCTTTAATCATGCCGACTGAAGCGGCACCGATTGCTAAAATAATTGCGGCAAAGATAAACATGTTAGCTTGCGAATTACCGAATAATGGGTAAAGTGCGAAGCTCAAGAGTGATGCCACGATTTGTGGTAAACAAATTGACCCATTGAATAGTCCCAAGTAGGTCCCCATGTGTTCACCAGATAAGGCGTTCGTCACCATCGTTAATGGATAGGTGTTCATCGAAGCCCAAGCCATCCCAACTAATACGAATGAAACAATCAAGGCGTATTGGCTGTGGATGAAGAAGATTGATAAGAATCCAACGGCCCCAAGCAATAAACTAATGGCGTAACCAGCCTTGTGATGCTTGTTTGGCACTTTAGCTAGCACGTATGACCATACAACGGCCGCAACGGATTGAACCGCGGATAAAATCCCGTACCAGTTACCTGCAGCTTGGTAGCCCGCCGAACTAGCATTAGTCGTGTTCCAAACGTTGGCTGCCATGGCACCCGTTGAGTAAGTCCAGAGATATTGGAACGCCATCCAGCAGAAGAATTGTACTAAGGCCACTAACCAGAAGACTTTTGGCGCCTTCTTTAATAAGGCAAACCAGTTACCACCGGATTTATTAGCGCTTTCATCAATGCCGTGATATTTGGCATAAGTGACTGGATCATATTCACGTACGCGGGCAATCGTGACAATCGTTGAAACAACTAAGATGGCCGCGCCAATGTAGAATGACCAGATGACGGAATTTGGAATAATCCCCTTAGCTGCCGTATTGGCAACCCCAAATAATGTCAGTAAGAATGGGAAGATGGCGGCAATCACTGCCCCGGTATTCAGTAAGAAACTCTGAATCCCATAGGCGTAACTCTTTTGGTCATCATTAACTATGTCACCAACCATCATTTTGAACGGTTGCATTGCCACGTTTGATGATAAATCCAGAAAAGCCACAGTGATTGCACCGAATAACAAGGCCGCCATGGAAGCGTAACCAAATCCAAACGAACCAGAGTTAGGCAATAGTAACATCACGATGGCTGCCACCACTGTCCCTAAAATCAAATACGGTAAGCGCCGTCCGCCTAACCGTGGTGCCCAAGTCCGATCAGATAAACTCCCAATAATCGGTTGAACGATCAATCCAGCTAATGGCGGTAAAATGAAGAACCACCCTAAGTTGTTTGGATCCGCACCCAACGTTTGAAAAATTCGGCTCATTTGTGAGCTTTGCAATGTAAATGCCATTTGAACGCCAAGGAACCCCAGACTCATCATCCAGATTTTACTCGATGAAAGTTTTGGAAGCCCGGCCGTTGTTTTAGCTGTCTCTTTCACAATAATGCCTCCCAAAAAATAATGTGATTGCTTAATACCATGTTTGTATTGTAAAACCGCTTTCAAAATAATGCAAGCGGTTGCGTAAAATTGCATGGTAGCGTTTTAGTTGTGCATATAACTGGATAACGCTACTGAAATCCAGTGATTGCGGGTGTTTATCTGAATTAACGTCTGGCTGATATTCATAAAAAGTTCACAAAAAAGTCATATAAAAGTCAATTATTTTGCACGTCATTGCGTAAAACGTTTGCACGTTAATAGTACCAAAGATCAATGACGCAAAATTACGGAGAATCGATAAGATAGTTATGGTGTCGTTATTATTCGGCACTAAGGATGATCAACTCGTGCTAGTCGGTTGGCGTACTGTTCGTCAGCTGAAGAACGTCCTACGCCGACCTCCGTGGCTGGCTGACAATTGCTGGAACGCAGCCGACATCGATTTGAACTCACGCAGAAACCCACTGCGCAATTTCAAATACGAGTCTTATTCTAAGCCGGAAGTAGCCCACTTCCGACTAAGAATAATTTGGCTACTGAGCATTGTCAGCCAGCCACTCCAGTCGGGAATCCGCTTGAATGGCGAGTGAACGATCACCTATCCTGGTACAATTGAGGATTGAATGCTAAGTGCTTGGGGCTTCAGATAAACTTGAATCGTACTACTAAAGACCTGTTGGATTTCAATATTGATAAAACTAGTTTGGAAATTGCGAACGGTTTCCAGGCTAACTAATTTTAAAGTAGACAGCAGAAGTACCTTCTTCAGCCATTTCAATTTTATTGACAATTGAAGGATTTGACATTTCAGTCGAATGAAAATATTTTGACAAATCCAATAGCCCTGACGATTCGTAAATCAAAACACGAGCATGACAGCTTGAGGCTGGGGTGCCAGTCTTACAGTTGAATTCAAAAAAACTACGTCCCCCGCCGCACGAAAGGTTGAATCCGTATGTACCCGTATTTCGAATACGAGCAATTGGCTGTTCTTTTCTTGATCACGCAAAAAATCCTGAACCACAAAACGTCATTCAGGATTCGGTATGAATAAGTCAGATGTAGAGAACAATTGTTGTCGAGCGACCAGCAACAAATGATTGTTTCAAAACACGCCATATTTATTGTTTACTAGTCGCCGTAACAACTTTCCCGCGTTGTGCGAGTTCGCCAACCACTTTGACTCTAACTTTGGTTGTTTGACCCGGGGCATAAGCGAGCGGTGTCTCATCGACTTCTACCAGGTTGAGAGATGCTGAGTCCGCACCAGCAGTAACTGCCCGAGTTGAGGCTTGAGCCTTGGCATCAGTTAAAGCTTGGGCTCGATCAACTTGTTCGTAACTGTAAATTTTTTCAAAATCACTGCCAATTTGTGCAATCGTTGCCCCAATTGCATTGGCTACAGGTCCTTGCTCATTTTTGATGATTTTGCGAACCCCTTTTAATGTTGACGGCGCAATAATTGCGCCACCGCCAACTAGGACCAGCTGAACATCATCACGACTGGTTTTCATCTGATCAATTGCTTCTGCGAGCATTTCGGCAATCTTCTCACCAGCTTGGCGAGCAAATGTTTCACTCAGATGTTGAACCAAGGTTACATCGCCAACTTCTGCGTATCCCAACCGAACCGCAATATCTGTAGCAGTAATTGTATCCCCACCGAACACAAGGGCCTTGTCTTCAATTTGATAACCAACACTATCAGGACCAACTGTAATTCGACCCGCTTTATCCTGACGAACAATGCTTCCGCCGCCAACGCCGATTGAGTTGATATCGGGCATTCTGAAATTAGTTCGAATGCCGCCCACTCGAACCGCAACTGCAGATTCTCTAGGAAAGCCTTTCGAAAGCACACCGACATCCGATGTCGTTCCACCAATATCTAGTACAATCGTATCTTGCACCTGTGCTAAATAGGCAGCGCCGCGGATGCTATTCGTGGGACCACTACCAATCGTTAAAATCGGATATTTTTTTGCATAATCCACGGACATGAGTGTTCCATCATTTTGACAAAAGTAGGCTTGTGCATTGACTAGGCCTTCATTCGCTAGTGCATTTTGAAATCCATTTGCAGTACGCTGCATGACTTTATTTAAGGCTGCATTTAAAATTGTCGCATTTTCTCGTTCGATTAGGCCGATTGAACCAATGGCAGCTGACATTGAGATTGGGAAATCTGTGCCATATTTTTGTCTGATGATTTCTGCAACTTTTTCCTCTTGTTCAGGTCGGATTGCAGAAAAGATACCAACGATTGCGATTGACTCAACTTGACCTTGCCAATCATCCAATACACCCGCTAACTCTTCCAAATCTAACGGTGTGATTGGCTCACCATTGTACTCGAAGCCACCATGAACGATTTTATATTTCCCAGACAAAACGCTGATCATATCTGCAGGCCAAGCGGTATATGGGACAATCGATAAGGATGCCGGATATCCGAGTCGAATGACCCCTACATTAGCAAGTTGTTTTCGTTCAACAATTGCATTCGTACACTGAGTTGTCCCTAGCATAGCTGCTGTCACTTCAGCTGGATCAATCTTAGTTTGATTTAAAACAGCCTTCATGGCGGTATAAATTCCAGTTTCAATATCAGTCGTCGTGTGGACTTTTGTACTGGTTACCACGTGTAATTGTTCATCCAAAATAACGGCATCCGTGTTGGTACCGCCAACATCTATTCCCAGTCGATAAGTCATATTTACACCTCCGCTAACGTATTTTCAAGTGGCACATAATCAAAATCATAACCAAAATACCGGGGTCCCACCGTTTCGAGGCCTTTTGTTGTACGCCACTTATCATCTGCAGGTAATCCAAGCACAGTGACACGTTTACCATACTTAATTCCTTCTGAAGTACTCGGCAATAAACTGTCCATATCTGCCAAACAAATCAAATCCGGGACACTTACGATGATTTTTCCATTTTTAGTTGCCACCAAATTTTCATTTTGAAAATCAATCGTCATTGACTGTTCTTCAAATTCACCCAATCCGTCAATAATCATTTTGCCAAAATTAAACCCATCCCGGGTGGTTCGTTCGATATCAGTGATTTTGCCATCAAAAAGATGATACGCACCAGTCAATTTTTTCAAGTTGTGCAACTGCCAGTCGCGGCCTTTTTGTGGTTGACTCAAGATTTCACCAATCTGCTCACACTTCGTTACAATGCCACTAATACCATTCGTCTTCATTTGCCGACCGGTTGCTGGATACAATGAAACTGAAGCACTCGCACCCATTTCAACGACTTGATCTCGAGCTAAGCGTTCAGCCCACTTAGCAGAAATCGTTTCAATAACGCTCAAATTACCTTTTTCATCCGTCACAACCATTGGTGTTGCTGCTACTCCGCCAAGGTGGAAGGTAGTCATCTGCAGTTCTGGAAAGGCACGCCCCATGCCATCACAGTCAACCAACGGCAAACCAGCCTGAGCAGCAACCACCATTGGTACCATAGAATTGACACCTCCAGCTTCCATCGGGAACGTGCCTGCAATTGTGGTTCCCATATATTGGCCTAACCGCTTGAAGGCACGCGTAAATTCATCACCTTTTGGAAACTTTTCAGTCATGACTAGTGGTGCCCCCATCGAAGCAGCTGGCATGTAGACAGCATCATCATCAATTTCATCAACGGCCAACAATTTGATTGGCCCATATTGTGAGACGGCCGATAACGCCATCATTTTCCCGACATAGGGATCACCACCACCGCCAGCACCTAGAAGAGAAGCACCAATTGCAATTTTTTCAATATTTTCAGCAGTTAAATATCGCATTCACCATTACCTCCACTTATCTTAAATTTCATCTTGTTTTTGTGCAGCATTGCTCGTCGTTGAAACTTCAAAACGCTGGAAAATCAAATAACCCAAAAATGAAAGTACAATTCCCGTTAACGGGTTGATTTGTGGGTGCGCAATTCCTGGAATCAAGCTCATAATCACTGGAACCGTCGCAACCGTTGCGCCTAATCCCCATGCTGCTAGTCCGGACCACCGAACACCTTTAAACGAACCCCACTCATTTTGATTGCCATGATGGGTTACCCAGTAGGCAGCTGACATCACACCTGCAATTGGTGGAATCATCGCACCAAGAATGTTCATCACTGGTGTAAAGTAGTTCATGATACCCAGTATTGCAAGTACTGTTCCGACTAGTCCGACCAGGAATGTTGTCAATCGATGATATTTTGCTGGAACATTAAATACGTTATTCAAGGCAATCCCTCCGGAAAAGGCATTAATAACATTCACCTTCCATGTACCAAGCACTAGTGCCAGTACACCGACAGCCGGTGACCCAATCTTTGAAAAGACACCACTAATATTGGCGTTGTGATAGACAATCGTTAATACCGCACCGACACCAATCATTAAAACACCGGCAGGAATAACACCAAAGATGGCGGCCTTAACGACATCTTGACGCCGGGGCGAATATTGCGAATAATCGCCTGCAATGACCGCCCCAATGGCAAATGAACCCAGCGTCACAGTCAGACCGGTTCCAAGCGATAGCGTGCTGCTTGGTTGATAAGCTACTAACTCAGAAACCGAAACCGTTGTAAGTGCTTGATAAAGTCCGTATAAACAAACAATGACTAAGTATGGTACAGCTATGTATGTCAAGTAACGAATAACCCTAATGCCGTAAATTGCAGTGGTCACCATGATCAGCCCCCATAATAGCGACGAAAGACTCGTTGGAATCGTCACACCAAAGACTTTCAGAAAACTTACGAAAGCTTCCCCACAAACATTGGCCTGAATGCCAAACCAACCAAGACAACCAATCATAATCAATCCTGAAATGACCGTCTGTGAGCCTTTAGTTCCAAAGACTTGTTCTGCCACTTTTACAGTTGGTTGACCTAAATCAGTGCTCTGCATTCCCTGAAAAATCATGATCACTACCACTAACGCGTAGCCAACAAGGGCCGTCAATAGAGTCATTCCCAGCGAAATTCCGGCAACCAACGTCCCACCCAAGAGTAAACTAGGAATAGAGACGAGCGCCCCAGCCCAAACAAATGCTAGGCTGATCCAATTTTGATTCTGTCTTGTTTTTTTCATTCAACCATTCCTTTCTACTCAAGTGTTTTACTTGGCGGTGTCATATACGTTTGACGACTTGGATAAACGCCTAACCGTGCATACAATTCAGTTAAAAGCATTGCACATTGCCCTGCTTCTAGTACGGGCACATCATAGCCATCCTGGTGTAAACGCGTCGTCATTTCCTCAACGATGCCGACGATACCAGTGCATCCCATGACAATGACGCTAGCACCATCCTCAACAACCGCCCTTTTGCATTCACGATATAGATTGGTCATTAATACAGACCGCTGCTCAAGCTGCAATACGGGGATATCCAGTGTTCTAATGGAAGTCACTCGATTCGCGATACCAGCCGTTTGAACCGCATTAGTCAGCATTGGCACCACATTCTTCAGCACCGTCACAATACTGATGGAATCACCTAGCCCAAGTGCCAAGTACATAGCAGGCTCAAAGCCACCAAATACAACAGTCTTCAACTTCTCACGAGTGGCACGAACACCTGGATCACCAAAGCAGTTCACGAAGATGCCGTCAAACGATTGGTTACGATTAGTATCTTCCGCAAGTTGGACAACAGACGGTGCTGCAAAGGCTTCGTCATACTCACTCTCAATTGTCACCGGTCCATCTTCAATCTGGACATGCTCAACTTGAGTGGTTTTCATCAAATACTTTGTCATGTCCTCAATCATAGTTTGACTTAAAATACCCGGTGCGGTTACTGGAACAATATCCAACAGCCGTAATTCTTTATTTTCCATAAAAATCACCTCGTGAATATTAAAATTAGATTTCTAAGCCAATCAATTTCTAATTAATTGATTGATGAAAATATTACCGTTATTTTCACTCGATGTCATTAGTCACCAAAACAAAAAAATCGTCTCATCATTGTCTAAATAGACAAAATGAGACGATTGGCTTAAGCATGACCACGCATGATACGCAAACAAGCCGCCAACTGATAGAGTTCCAAAGATTCTGGCATGCGTCCAACTTTAAAGCCAAAATATTGATCCAATTTTTTTAGCCGATACTTGACTGTATTGGGATGAACAAATAAGTCACCAGCCGTTAGTTCAATATTACGATTATCATCAAGCAAAAAAGTCAGCAGTGTCCGTTGTAAATCTGTATTCAACTTTTCCAATCGCTGAACACGTGTCGCCAGCCAACTAGTTTCTTGCGATACCATTGATTGACAATGGTGGCCGAACTCAATATCACCGCTATTAAATGATTGCCGACTTGGAAAAATTAGTTGTAGAGCCGTAAATGAATCAGCAGCCTGCTCATATGCAGCCGTTAGCTGTTTCAGACTGTCCAACTGATTGAAGCTCACACTGACAAGTTCATCTTTTGATGATGAACGGTAGCTTTCAAGATGTTGCTGTAAGGCCTCCCGTTCATCAGAAACGGCATTTTTAGTCGTTGTGATAACCACGATGTCATCATGGTAGTACTCGCAAAGACATGGCCCAATAAATGGTTCAATATCCGCTGCAAACTGTCGAATATCACGCTGAGACCACATCGACACCGCACGACCGTTTAAAATCAGCAAAGTCGTAAAATTATGAATATTTAGGTGACATTGCTTCGCCAATTGCATCGCCCGCTGATAACGCGCTTGCATAATTGCACTAATGAGCTGAGCGGTCGGACTGTCGCGACTAACATCTTCACCCCACAAGTTGAGTGCAATTCGAACCGTTTCAAGAATTCGTTGATGGATTAGCTGCGTCATTTGACCTTGTTCCTTTAAAATAGCCAACTGCCATTCCTCAGATGAACCCAGTTTATCCTGATAAAATGACACCTCCGATAAGTCAGGCTGATTATCACCCATCCAATCTAACCAGTTGATTTGATTCGTTCGCGGCCAATTTTCTACACAAACTAAGTTCTTTCGCGCATCCACCAAGGCCAACGAGACTTTAAGTTGATCACTTAACAGTCGCAGAACCGTATTGAGGTTACGCCGTGATTTCGGCATTTTAGAAACCTTTTCAACAATCTCACTGGAGAAATTTGGATTGGTTATCTGATCATTGTAAACTGAAAACAAGATTTCAGAAATGACACTACTGTAAGTCAATTCTGGCGCATTCTTGGGCATCATCACAATTAAAAAATTCAAACGATTTGCTAGATCAATGACGGCAGGGTCAACTTCCGGAATGATAATACCGACATAGAACAAAATAATGCCAATCTCACCAGCAGCAGCTAAAGTTTCAATATTTCGACACTGAGCAGCAACATCATCGCGTACATTTGCAAATGCGGTTAAGACAATTTCATCATTGCTAAATCTGATATGCTGATAGATCTCACTCTGGACTATGGTTGGTTTCGAATACTCGAGTACCGAAACGGAGGCAACCGTTTTTTGCAATGCCGATTGACCTGCAAGTATCTGACATCCCTTCAGCGCGGATAATTTTAATACATCTTGCATTGTAATACTCATCTTAATTACCTCACTACGTATCTAGTTGACACCAAAAAAACGTCCGCCCGAGCCGCAGCCCAAACGCACGTTTCAATCCATCGCTATATTCTAATCAGCATTTGCAATCTTCGCAAAGCCATTTTGTAAATCCGTATTCGCAGAACTCGTAAAGTTATACGTGGTGTTGGTATCTTGTGAAACCAGTACATCTGGCGACCCATCATGGAAGACGTACAAGTAAATGATCACCTGAGTACCATGCTGATAAGCTGCAGCGGCCACGACTTGATAGTTGGCATCCGTATTTGCTTTAGTCGTCCAGGTCAATTTCACGGCATTACCATTAACGGTGATTTTGTTTTGATAATTGTTGTCACGAATATCGGTTGGTAAGTCTAAACCATCGACCGACACGCTTTGACCGTCATAAGTGCCTGCATACGATTGATTCATCGTATCCTGCCACGTTGACATAAACGAGGACAATTCACTCATTTTGGCCGTCGACCATTTAGCCGCAGTTTTCGTGGTCGAACTCGATGATGACTGCGTGCTGGCAGCCGACGATGATGATGAGGACTTTGTCGCTGTTGACGAGCTCGACGTTGCCGTGGTAGTCGAATCCGTGTTGGCACTGTTGTGGCTGAACCAGTAGTAGCCACCACCCACCAGCACAATGACAATGAGGGCCAGTAAGAGCGCTGGCAGGCCACGATGCGGTGGTCGTGGACTTTGCTGGGCGTGTTGCGCTGAACGCGTGGTGGGCGCCACCGTGTCATCAGTATCATCTACCGTGTTTTCGACCCCGGCTGATGAGTCTGACTGAGCCGCTCTAGTCGTGTGATCATCAACATCAGCCGCCGAATGGGTGTCCGCACGGGATGCTGCGTTCTCACTGGTTGCGCGAGTTGTTGCCGAGCTGGCCGCTGAACGCGGCGCTGCACTCGACGAGGTTGGCAAAATCAGACGTGCCCCGCAGTTTTCGCAGAACAAGGCGTCCAAGTCATTCTTTTTCCCACAATTTGGGCAATACATAGCTTCTCCTCCAATATTACGGTTGTTCTCCATGGCGTAATCATTGCCACGATTGCGCATCTATCAGTTTACCATGAAACCTGATCCAGCTGGGGCTCGCCGCTCAAGCCACGTCAAGCACGGTCCGACCAGACTTGTCGCAACAACACGCCAGTACTCGACTTGCATGGCGACAATAGACGCTGCTGGTCAACTTATAACTCAGTATTCTCTGGCGTTGCCAAGAATCGTAAGCCTTTCGGGAAGAAGTTCTTGACTGTCTTGCCAACGATTTTGCCGTAACCAACTGGTAGGCCGTCACACACTAACACGTGAAAACCGGTCTCCGCGCTAGTGGCTAGATCAAACGTCTCACCGTGGACATATTGTTGCCACTGGTCCCTACTGATGGAGACGGTCGTCATCCCAAGCCCATCGCTAGCAAGCGCTAAGGCGTAGCTCGGTTCAAAGCGATTTTTCTTGAAGGTCCCAAGTAAAATTCCGGGACGGAAGACCTTAACTTTCCGCAGAACGGGCATTAATTCAGGCACACCGTAAAGTTGATCACCATGCGCTTGCAAAACTAAGCCTGACAAACTAGTCAAACCCTGTTGGCGTTCGAACGCTTGCCACAATTGACGTTGCGGCGCACTCAACTGTTCACGAACCACTTTTTTGGCTTTGACCGTGTCGGTGCCGCGATAATGCAACTTGGCGATAAAATGGCCTTCGCCACGCATCAAGTGTGGGAATAACCGGGCCGCCTTGGCTAACTCTGGATTGCCATCAGCCCACTCTGGTCGCGCATCCGCAATGCCCGCGGTCTTGGGCAGAGCTTCCAGTTCGAATTCTGGGTAGGTCGCCAACAGCCATGCCATCATCTGCTCGTCTTCTTCCGGCGCAAACGTACAGGTCGAATAAATCAAATGGCCACCGGGCTTCAGCATCTTGACCGCCTCAGTCAAGATCTCACGCTGCCGAGTGGCGCATTCGGCTGGATAGTCAGGTGTCCAATATTGGACGGCATCGTGATCCTTACGAAACATCCCTTCACCAGAGCACGGTGCGTCGACTAAAATGCGGTCAAAAAATCCAGGGAGCTCCTTTGCGAGTGCTGCAGGTGTTGCGTTGGTAATCACGGTATTACGGGCGCCATAACGTTCAACGTTATCACCCAGTGCCGTCACCCGTTTTGGATTGATCTCATTAGTGACTAATAAGCCAGTTTGTTGTAAATAGCTGAGTAAGTGGGTCGTTTTGCCGCCTGGCGCAGCACATAGATCGAGCACCCGTTCACCCAATTCCGGTTTGGCGAACTCACCGACTGTCATGGCACTCGGCTCTTGACTATAGACTGCCCCGGCTAAATGTTCCAACGCGTTGCCGTTGACCTTGCCGTAGTATCCAATCGGGCTGTAAGCAATCGGTGCGTCCATCTTGGCGTGCATGGCGGCAGTCGTCGCCTTATTGGGGTTGACTCGAAACCCCTTTTCCACGGGCCCATCGAAAGCCGCTAAAAAAGCGGGGGCTTCGTCACCCAATAAGTCTTGATATTTTTGAATAAACGCTGCTGGTAATTGCAACAGATTCTCCTCCTTACGCGATAAATCATCCTCAACTAGATTACCACATTTCACCAGTCCTGTAAGGTGGCAAAGATTCGCATTCGAGCGATATTTATGCTAAATTAAACTAATTAACCACCGGAAGATATGGGAGATGTTTGTCAAAATGGAAAGAAAACTAATTGCGTTAGACTTAGATGGCACCACACTCAATGCTGAATCCAAACTCAATTCAGCGACGATCCACACTATGCAGCGCTTGCAAGCAGCGGGCCACGTTGTCAGTATCATCACTGGTCGCTCATATCAAGGCTCTCAGTCGATTTACGATGAGCTCCATCTCACGAGCCCAATGATTAATTTCAATGGCTCCCTTGGCCACCTACCTCACCAAGAATGGCCGTTAGAATATCAGTTCACCATTAATAAAGCCATCGTGCTCGCATTGGTCAAATATCGTGAACACTTGGGCATCAATGAAATTATTGCTGAAAATAAAACCAGTACGATGACAGCCGGTCAAGACTTGATTGCCGGTCAATTCTTCCCAGAAATTGCGGATAGTCCCCGTTTGACACCCGCCACACTGACCCGCAATCCAAATTCATTGGTGCTATTGGTCCAACTCGACCGGCGTGATGCAATTATTGACTGGATCACTGACCGGTTTGGTGACCAAGTCGATGTCGGTGTTTGGGGTGGCCCGAATGCGATTTTAGAAATCACCTCCAAGGGTGTTCATAAAGCCAAGGGGGTCGCCTACTTAGCAGACCACTTACAAATCGTCCGGCGCAATATTATTGCCTTTGGTGATGAGCACAACGACTTAGAAATGCTCCAATACGCAGGTCTGGGGGTTGCGATGGCCAACGGGACGGACAAAATCAAGGCGACCGCGGATGATATCACACCGTATGACAACGACCAAAATGGCGTCGCCCGGTATTTGAACGACTACTTTGAACTAGCCGAATAAATCGCCCGTAGCTGAGCCATGCCGCACAGCTCGTGCCGATCAATGGATCACGACCGACGCCATAATATTGTTGGTGTTGCTGTCAGTCTTCTGAATGGGTTACCGTCCGGCCGGGCTTGGCAAATCCCACCACTACAAGTTGTAAACACGACTTGGTCACGAATGGTATCAATCATTAAATCACCCGCTTTGCAACTGCGATGCGAAGTAATCCAAAAAATCGGCGTTTCGAGCCTACACACTCGAAACGCCGATTTTATGTTTTCATTCAGTTATTGCTAATCACAAATACTAATCTTCTTGTTCCTCAACGACCGACTTATCCACTTGCGCACTGGAATTCGCAGTAGTCGTCGTTTGGCGTTGTTTGCCAGCGAGGTATGAATGGCGCATACCGTAACAGAAGTAGATCACCAGGCCCAGGATGAACCAGATACCCGCGTACAATTTAGCTTGAATATCGAGGCCCATAAACACGAACAGTGCACCCAAGAAGGCCACGGCTGGTAAGACTGGGTAGAATGGCATTTTGAAGGCTGGTTCAGGAATGTCGACTCCTTCACGTCGCCGGAGTGCATAAATGCCTAACGAAACGAACATGAAGGCAATCAGCGTCCCCGCGGAAATCAATTGGGCTAAGAACGCAAATGGACAAAAGGCCCCAATGATAATCGCGACGATCGTCAACACGAGTAGCGCGTTGTTCGGTTGGTTGTGCTTTAATTTACCCAACCACTTTGGCAACATGCCATCGCGACCGAAAGAATAAATCAACCGTGAACCGGCTAGCGTCATCCCAATCAAGGCAGTGAACATCCCTAAGACAGCAATCGCCTGAATGACACTTGCCACGATTGGATGTCCGGCGTGCCGCAATGCCCAGCCAACTGGTTCCGCATTATTGGCATAAGAAGAATACTTAAACATACCGACTAAGACCAACGCAACGGCCACAAACAGCACCACCGCAATGACTAGTGAGCCGAGAATCCCACGAGGCATTGTTTTGCCAGGATTCTTCGCTTCAGCTGAGTTGGCCGCAATCGAATCAAAACCAATGTAGGCTAAGAAAATCATCGAGACACCGGCGTAAATCCCTTGCCAGCCACCAAACGCACTACCATCCGCGTTTAAATGGTACTTCGGAATAAACGGGACGTAATTTTGCCAATGAATCGCCGTCGCACCAACCACGATGAAGGTCAACACGGCTAGGACTTTCAGGACAACGAGGACGTTTTCCACCCGGGACGCCTTGCTGACACCACGAGACAGTAACAGTGAAACCAATGCAATCACCAGCACGGCAATCAAATCGACCACCCCACCATTCGTGCCAAAGGTGTTCGATAAGGCATTCGGGAGCTTTAATCCTAGTGGGGTCAAGAGTCCCCGCAAGTTGGCAGAGAGCCCGGAACCAACGAAGGCCAGCGCAATGAAATATTCCGCTAACAACGCCCAACCGGCGATCCAACCGAAGAATTCACCGAACATGACGTTGATCCAGGAATAGGCTGAACCAGCAAACGGCATCGCTGCCGCCATTTCAGCGTAGGCAAAAGCAACTAGTCCGGCAACGATGGCCGCCACGATAAATGAAAAGACCACCGCGGGGCCCGCATGTTCCGCCGCCACGACGCCAGGTAAAGTGAAGATTGACGTTGAAACAATCGTCCCGACCCCGAGGGCTAAGAAATCCTTGACCGTTAATACCCGGGCCAAATGGGAATCCTTATCCTCATAAATACTGGGGTCTTCTTTTAGTGTTAACCGTTTGAATAAGCGTTGCATCTAATTCCTCCTAAAATTAACCGTTACCAGCCCATTTTCCCTTGTGGCCGGTGAACGCGTCCCTGTTCCGCCGCAGTCATCGCGTCATCGATGGCCGCTAACGCCGTATCGAGCTGGTCCTTCGTGATGACTAGCGGTGGTTGGAACCGTAAAATGTTACCTTTGAGCGTAATCATGACGACACCCCGCTCAAACGCGGCGTAAATGACATCACTTGCAAATTCTGGGTCTGGCTGTTGACTAGCTTGATCAGTGACTAACTCGATGCCACCATTCAACCCATACATCCGCACTTGACCGATTTTGGGGTGCCGCGTTTGTAAGTCCAAAAACTGGCTTTCCGCGTAACGACCCAAACGTGCGGACCGTTCAACCAATTCTTCATCAGCCAGCACATCGAGCGTCGCTAACGCAGCCGCACAACAGACCGGATTAGCCGCGGTGGTAAAGACGTGGGCCGGTGCACCGAGGCTTTCCATAACCTCACGCCGCCCAATCACAGCGCTCAGTGGCATGCCTGAAGCAATCGACTTACCGACAGACATCAGGTCCGGGCGAATACCAGGAAAGTTTTGAATACTCCACATTTTGCCCGTTCGTCCCATGCCCTGATTGACTTCATCAACGGCAAATAAAATGCCGTGTTGATGGCAAAAGTCATAAACAAGTTGAACGTATTCCTCAGGTGCTTGGCGAATCCCACCATCACCTTGAATCGGTTCGATCAAGACGCACGCCGTCTCATCAGCTGGTAAATACGATTCAAACGGCGCTTTGAACGCTTCAAAGTACCGCAGTGCTAACTGATGATCCGTCTCATGCGGCAGTCGCCGGTAAGTATCTGGATATGGGACGTGCACGACTCCAGGTAATAGTGGCCCCATGTGACGCGTCATGTTGAGGCTGACGCCCGACAAAGACATCGAGCCATAAGTTGAGCCATGGTAAGCATCCGTATAGGCCACTATGTATTGACGCTTGGTGTAGCCCCGGGCGAATTTGATGATGGCGTCATTGGCATCCGACCCGGAATTACCGAAAATCACTTCATTGTCAGTTCCCGGAGCCAACTTGGCTAACCGTTCCGCTAACTGTTGTTCCGGCTGGTGGTGAAAATACGCCGGCGTATAATGAATTAACTTAGCGGCCTGGTCCTGAATAGCTTTGACCACTCGCGGATGCGTGTGACCGACGTTAATGGCCGAGGCACTTGCCAATAAATCAATATATTGATTGCCGTCAACGTCGGTGAGCAGCGCACCGTGCGCGTGGTCGATCACTAAGTCATAATAATTGATGCGTGCGGCCGTCGCCATATAATGGTCTTCACGTTCAATCAGCTGTTGATCCAAACGGTGGTTATTACTAATCATCTGCAAGCCCCCATTTATTTAATAAGACCCATTTTAATCATACTTTAATATTTATGCAAGTGCAGATAGTCCCTTCACTCGCGGGATAAACTCGTCTTTTCCCGGTGTCATGCGCCTTTTAAGCGTCATTATTTTTTTGATTAATAAGAATAAAATTAACAAATTCTACACCATCTATTGCGATTCCAAGTGACGACATCAATCTGATGATGATGCGTGCCTTCAGACGCCGCCTCACGATGGACGCGCCTGCCCTCAGCTCATGATTCGCCCACAACGGACTTGCACCGCCTAGTTATCGCTCATGCCCAGACACTAAAAAAAGCACCGCTAAGTTTTGGATAGGAACCTATCCTAAGCTTAGCGGTGCAGCTCAAATCTGTGCGCGATTGCTGCGCCAACTAACGATCAATTACAATTTTAGCCGTGAGAGCTCATCCATCATTGCTGAGCGTCGCGGATATTGTTGCTGCCAATCATGGACGATCGTCTGCACGATTGATTTGCCATCCGGGTAATCGAGCATCCGTTTCAATATGCGAACTAATTGTTGATACTTCCGCCGAGTTCCAGTAGCCGTAGCCATCTTCCGCACTTCATGATCATATTTGGCTAATAGCTGATTTGAAAAATGTGGGTTCAATAAAGACTCATAGGTCTGTAAATCCCAGAGTCCGTCCGCAGCCACGACCGCTTTTAATAGCCGATCCAATAGCTTTTCTTGCACGTACAGTGGTTTCAAATCAACATTGGAATTCTTCGCTATCGCCGTCAACAGTTGCTCGCGAACCGCTGGCCAATCCTTAGTCGGGTAACTTTGCTTCAACTCTGAAAATAGCGCCTCATCCGCTGGCGCATATTCAGTCAATAATTGCCATAATTCCTGACGATACAATTGTTGTTCACCTAATTGCTGATAGGCATCCTTTAGTTGGCGACTAAGTTCCGCTAACATCCTTCGATTGTCCGTGACCAAGGTTTTGCCATCTTTTAGCAATTGGACCGCATGTGCTTCATCGTGATGTTGAAGACAAAACTGGCTATAAAACAGGCGGACTTGCGGTGTCGCCAAATTAGCCTCGCAAAATTCAATCACTTGCTTATCAGGCATATGCGCCGCAGTCATCATTTGTAAATAGTGCTTTAGCCATTTTTCAGTCTGCCAGTCATAGTTCCAGGAATCCGGGTGCTTTTGTACCGCACGGAACCGTTTAGCGGTATACGCCAACTTTGCGTCAATAAACGCCGGCGTCTTGAAATACGTGAATAATAAATCATCAAGCGTATCTTCAATGATATTCAACGGTTTCGCTAATTGTTTGCATAACCAATCAAACACCTGCTGCTGCACATCCGCGTCGGCTTTTGTCAAGACAGCTTCCCACAAGTCGACACTAGCATTCACGATCATCATTGTCTCACCATCGGAATCATCAATGTCGACGTGGTCGATTTTAAGCATCAGATGCGCCAAGATTTGAAATACCAAACCATACTCGCCCTGATCGACCAACGGCTGTACCTCTTCGTTTAGGAAAGTCAAGGCCTCATCACCGAAATTTGTCGCCGCACCATAATCGATAAAACCACCGGCATCCGCGTTACTATCAAATAAATCGTCAACACTCGCGAGATAGTTAGGTAAATCTGTCACGACATTAGTCTCACCTATGACCGTCCGGAACATCTGGAGCAGATGATTGTCATGGGCCAACACCACACTCAAAAAGTCCCGGACTTGCCGATCAGTCGCCCGCTCAACCAGCTTAGTGGCAGTCTGCTCATGATTGTCGTTATCAGTTGGTGCTTTAGAAACTTGATGTTGACTGGCAGGTTTGTCGGCCGCCGTCGCTCGGTACAAAACGGCCGCCATGTGCTTGCAGTACGGATGACTATTGGCATACGGACACTCACACGTGCCATCCTGAAAGTCACCATTAGCGAGATCAATCACCACGCAATAGTCCTGCGTGCCCGTAACCGTTGCCGTAATTTGGGTTTCGGTCTGCTTTAAATCAGTCACATACCCCTTTGAATAATAATCGTACCCACGTTCAGCGATTGCCGTTGGAAAGTAGTCTTCCCAGTCCATATTGTCACTCCCGTTAACTTGTTTATCCTTACCATACTATGGTATAGCGGATTGAACAAGACCCGCAAGCATTTCCTCACAAGATAATGCATTACCAACCCCAGCTAGCATGCGCCGTGCCACAACTTTATCCGTTGACGCTAATAAACTTTTGTTTACCATGGTTTAAGGCTCATTGGCAGTGCCAATCCAGTGAATTCGCACTGCTTAACTTTCCAATCGGTGCCAGCGCGACGCCGTTTCATCGAAATATGATCCTTAAATCCCGTTTTTTTACATGCGCTATAACTAAATAAATATATCAAAACCCGATTTATCTTATCCAAAAAGCAACTCAGAACTACCTAAATTGTTAACAAAAAGTCCTGAGGTTCCTATCGCCAAAACGATAAGAATCTCAGGACTTTGTTTTTATCTGCTTGATGAAAATACAACAACGAAATGCCACTTAGCTTTGTAGGCTATTGTAAAACAACGCATTCAAATCTCGTGTTTCGCTTGCAAAGCATGCATCAAATTCGATGAATAAACCGGAACTGTACTAAAAGGCTAATTGGCCCTCAAATCCGACTGATGACACTTCCGCGGTCCGCTAATCGATACCAATCAGACGAATGACTAACATCGCTGAACTACTTCAGTAATATAACTTGGTCATTGGCAAGTCACCCAACTGCTGACAAACAAGCACTGCCGCGTTCAAGGGCCGACAAGCCACCAGCATTACAACTCGCACGTTTCCGGAGATTCACGATCGACGTCACAGTTCACCTGCTACCAACACACCAATCATGACCGTCGACTCAACCACCAACACCCACTACCAATCAAGGCCATTGCTAACAATAACCATAGGCTTTCCCAGTTCACAGCGCTAGTTAATGTTGCTTGGCTCGTGGGCCCTGCCAGTGGACGAATCGCGGCGTACACCACGGTTGACGCTTGCAGCCAACTGAGGCCGCCACAGGTCACCCCGACTACGATGACACTGATTCGGTGACCAATGCTTCGCTCGCCACCGTTACTTATTTGTCTCATCCGCCTCACACCCTCACTTAGTTCATATTCATTTTGTGAGTCTGAGGATAGCATCTTGATCCTATTTGTGCGAGTTTAACGCTTACTTGGTCCTGACGCTAAACTTACCTACCGATTGAAACAAATCGTGGTGCCCCGTGTCATTACAGGATGCTGCGGGGCTGCTTGAATTGCGGCCTGCCCAGGACCGACCGCCTGAGCGGCAAGCGCAACAAACGCTGCCTGCTGCTCAGGGGCAAGTGCCGCCGAGTGAATGCCACTCCAGTGTTGCGCTTTAAACACATACCACTGTGCCGAACGTAATGGCAAGGGGTGCTGTTGCAAATCACCATAATGCGTTTTGAATGTGGCTTGACGAGTCAGGACTGGCGCCGGCAACCAGACCCACCGTGTCATCGCTTGTCCCATCTAACCACCGTCCTTTCAATCTTGTTAACGCTATTATAGCATAGGTCAATCTGTGACCACCGTCGAAATTTAACCCACTTGGACGGCTGCAGCCTTGCGACGACCTGCTTATCAGCACTTTCTTACCCCTGGTGTTTTGTGGTTTGGGCTTGATGCCATTTAGCCATAGCCAACCGCGCGATTGGTTGCGCTAACGCCACTTCAACAAAGAAATTGAAAAATTACGTGGCCACTTATAAAAGAATTGTTGCACTGGTAACCAGCTGATGGTGCGCGTCCCAATCCAGCTGGCGACGACCGTCAAGATGATCGACATCATAAAACATTGACCAAGCAATTAACAATCATATTGGCCCGAAAAGAATCATCCTGTGCTAATAATTTCCGGGTCACTTGGTCTGCCGGACGGTACGTTACTAGCACCAGCGCGGCCACCACGACCCAAATCATTGGGAGGACGGTCAGTGTCTGTTGCCAGATCCGCCAGCTAAATCCCACTTCAAAACACGTGATCAATGGCGCAATCACATTGACCGAAATCACCGAAATAATCAAAATAAACCAACTAGACTCGTACCGATTGCGTGGTAACTTCAAACTAAATGCCATTTTTAATCCCCTCATGCGTCCCCAAAATTAATGATTGACTTTGTCATAACGATTTTCGGCCGAAAAAAAGCGCAAAGCCACCGACAAGTGTGCTTTACGCTGAACCATTATACGCAGTAAATACCGTTAAAAATTATCGCATCTTTTCAAATTAAATGTCAGTCTTTTTTTACACCGCCGCATCACTTACGCCGGTCTACCTTCTCAATCCGCTTGACCTGTTTTTGCAAGTGATCGACTTTTTGCGTCAACGTATCGATTTTGACTAACAATTGGCGTAATTCGTCTTCGTTGGGATCCGCTTCAGGTTCAACATTTTGACTGGCTTGTTGGGTGAAGAAGTCCGTGATCGTACTGGTCAACAAACCAATAAACCCAATCCCACCAAACATCAGACCGACCGCAATCACCTTTCCGACGGCGGTATGCGGTGTGTCATCACCGTAGCCGACCGTCGTTGCCGTCGTAATCGCCCACCACAATGAATCCGACAAACTCTGGTGCTCAAAGACCGAGAATAGTAGCGCACTCAGAACAATAATGGCAATACTGATTGAAAACAAATAAATAAAGCCGGTACTATAAATAAAGCGATGAAAATCGTGGGTCCATTTACCGTCCCAGCCAAGCTTCCAAAACAAATGGTGATATTGGACCATTCGCGCCAGTCGTCCAAGCCGAAATAGCGCAAAGACGGGGTGCATCGGAATAATCCCCATCAAGTCAAAGGCCGAATGAATCAAAAAAGTCTTCCGATTAGGTGAGCGTGCAAGCCGCACGAAATAATCGACCGCAAAGACCACTAATAGGCCGTTACTGATGCGTGTTTCCAGGTGCCAATCACCGATATTGAACGCTAATAAAATCACGTTGACGACCGACCACAGCGTCAAAATCGTGACGAGCAAATGATAAAATATGATTCGACGCTGCTGGCGTTGTTCTGTTTCCATCATGCTTACCCCTATTTTATAAACTGGTAATAATATAGTCCACTTTAATCAAAATAACCATGATAAATGTTTGAAATTTTGACCCCAATTCATCCGTTCGCTACAGCCAAGTGCCCAAAACAAACAGAATTGGATAAAATACGAAGAATAACGACGCGCTTTTGACCGTCGTAATAAACGTCTTCTTTTTATCTTGGACCGCGAAAAACGGGCGCATGCCTTGCCACATAATCGGTAATAATAAGACGACCCAAATGGTGACTAACGGTGCTAACCCTAGCAACACGTTCACTAACGGCCACACGCCACCAATAATCAAAAAGGCTTGAATCAAGCGTACCGAACCTGGTTTACCCAAATAATAAGCCAAGGTATAGCGGTGATTCAAAATATCTTCATCCCGGTCCGCCGTGTTATTGGCGAGCTGGATCGTAAAGAAGATCAGGGTCAACGGCAAGCACAATAGAAAGGTCTTACCAACGATCGACCAGGTCAACGGATGCTGCCCATAGGTCGAAACGACCACACAAGTCAATTGAATCATGAACGCAATCGACAGCGCAACGACCGTCTCACATAATGGCGTCGCGTTGATTGGGTACGGCCCAGCGGTGTAAAAAATACCGACCAGATAACCTAAGATACCTAGGGCCAGCACTAACCAGCCGGTCCGCAAGACGAGCCAAATTCCAGGCACGAGTGAGATCAAATACAGACTCAGTGCAAGTCGTCCCACTCCAGCTACTGGTAAATTCAGCCGACCAATCGGATTGGTGTTTTGCGCGTAACCCTCACGATCGACCGCATGCCGGTAATCATAGTAATTATCGGAGACATTGACCGCCAAATCGAAAATAAAAACAGCCACTAAGCACAGGGCAACATTGAGCCAGTTCACCGTACCTAAGTGAAACTGGGCAATGGCAACCCCCAAGACAAACCACATGACATTGAGTGGCGCCGTATAAATCTCCGTCAACTCATAAAACACAGGCCAAGTTAGCCATTTCTTGTTCATTTCTAACAACTCCCCCACCGGTTATTTATCACTTCTGGTGTGCATCGACAAGTGTACCTGAACCTTATCGATTACATTAACTATCAAATTTTAACAAACTGACGGCTGAACGCAAGCAAAGTCACGGGATTTAAGCAAAAATTAGGCCATTGCCGCATAGTTCCGCATCCTAACCGCCGAATAACGCACTTGCCGCGGCGGCATGCGCGCACACGACCTCAACTGATCAGTCATGCTGATTGCACCGATCAAGCAGTCAGATTGCTGGCACCGCCATCGTGCGATTCGGCTACAGGACACCGCTTATTCGTGCTCAACATACCACTAGCAACGCTAAAAACAAGGTAAAACCAGCTGCTGGGTGGTCACGGCTGGCTCATCGGCCAGTTTCAAGCGTCTTGATCAAAAATCTGACCATCCACTGCAGGCAGCACTGAGACCGTTTGAATCTAGGCGCTTCGTGTGGATTTCATTGACGTCACTTGTCAAGGTCCCTGAATTTGAAGATACCCCCTAAACTCGACTGAATCGCTAAACAAAAGGCGTTCCAAGCTGCTGCCTAGAACGCCTGATTGTAAGACTCAATTCGACTTATTTGGTTTCTTCGGGCACTGATAACGGTAAGTCTAGACGGGTCAAGTCTGCATAACTTTCCCGTTGAACGACTAACTGACTGTGACCATTTTCGCAGAAGACGACTGCTGGCCGCGGATTGCGGTTGTAATTACTAGCCATCGCATAGCCGTATGCACCGGTGTCCAAGACCGCTAAAACATCCCCGGGCTTGGTCGCTGGCAATTGCTGGTTCCAGATCAGCATATCACCCGACTCGCAATACTTACCGGCAATCGAAGCAACTTGCTCCGCTGGTAAAGTGGGGTCTTTAGCAAGGACTGCTTCGTATTCCGCCTCATACAGTGCCGGCCGAATATTATCGCCCATCCCCCCGTCAACGGAGAGATACTTGCGAATACCCGGAATATCCTTGGAATCGCCGATCGTATAGAGCGTCATGCCAGCCTGTGCGACCAGTGAACGGCCGGGTTCGATCCAAATCTCAAGCATCGGGACATCGTGCTCCTGCGTTTGTGCCAACGTTTCCTTGACGATCGCATCCACGAAGTCCGTGGGTTGAAGCGGATGGTCGGCCGCCGTATACTTGACGCCAAAACCACCGCCGACATTCATGATGCGAGGATAAAACCCAAGGGTCGCCTGCCAACGTGCAAACACATCGACCAATTTGTCGACGATCATTTCAAACCCATTCAGTTCAAAGATTTGAGAGCCAATATGACAGTGAATCCCGACTAAGTTCAAATATGGTGCTGCTTGGGCCTGTTGCACTGCGGTATCTGCCTGGCCACTATTTAAGTCAAAGCCAAACTTCGAGTCTTCCTGTCCGGTCGAGATGTAGTCATGGGTGTGCGCTGAAATGCCAGGGGCAATCCGTAACATGATCGTCGTCAGCTGTTGACGCTGGTTCGTCAGCGTCGTCAATTGTTGCAATTCATCAAAATTGTCGACAACGATGGTCCCAACACCACAGTCCAACGCCTGCGTCAATTCAGCGAGTGATTTATTATTACCGTGGAACGTAATGTTGGCCATCGGAAACTTCGCTTGTTGCGCCGTGTACAACTCGCCGCCAGAGACGACGTCACAATGAATCTGCTCCTGAGCAATCAATTGATACATCGCCACCGTCGCGAACGCTTTGCTAGCATAGCTGATTTGATAATCCACCTGGTTGGTTTCAAAGACCTGCTTAAAGGCCGCGATTTTGGCTCGAATCGCGCCCGTATCATAAACGTAGAGCGGTGTCTGGTATTGCGCCGCTAAATCCAAGGTATCGACGCCGCCGACCATTAAATGGTGCGCCGCGTTTAAATCATCCGTCTTAATTTGTTCGTTCACTGTTTAACCTACCTTCCCCAAATGCCATCATTCAAAAAATGCCGGCCGTGTCATGCGACCGGTCCGGCAATCCATAACCTATTCTGCTTCTTCGTCGCTCTTGAGGACACCACCAACACTATAGCGATTTTTCTGCATTTCGCTTAAAATCACGTGAATGTGTTCTGCGGGTGCACCGGTGTTCTTGCTAACTGCGTCGGTCACGTCTTTAACTAAGTTTTTGAGTTGTTCTTGTGAACGACCAGCAATTAAATCAATGTGTACGATTGGCATGGGGCCACGCTCCTATTCTGATGATTATTTTCGAATGTTTTAATCTTACTTTAATCTTAACGGGATTGCAAGCCGCGACGTCGTGGTTGGCAGAAACTTTTTCTCACCCGACATCTGGTGTGAGACAACAGTCATTGACACCGTCAATCTTTCGCTCAAGATTGACATTTTCGCATTATACTGGCTAACCCTTTCAATGCGTCGGCGACACTGCCAATCTCCCCAACCATCACTTGATTTCCCGGCGAAACACTCGTTTTAATGCCATAACACCGCACACGCAAGACCTCGCTTTGACACCACACAGCAACGAACGAAATCCCAACCACCCCAATCAGCGTCAAACATGCTAAAATTAATTTAATCAAAATCCTGTTGGTTTGGTTCGCCCAATTTTTACCAGGGCCACCAGCGACACGATAATTAGTTATCGGCGACCACTTGTTAGGAAACCGAGAAAGAAGGAATTTTATGCTGACTCATCAGTTTAACCCCTATTCTGCCTGTACCAGTATTTTAGTGGGCAAGAATGCGACTGCGGATGGTTCGACCATGATTGGCCGCAACGAAGACTCCCGGGCGGCCTGGGCGAAAAAATTCGTCGTTCACCCACACCGTGAATTCGATGAACCTCAGTCGTTTGAATCCAGTGACGCCGAACATCCGTTTAAAATGACGCTGCCCAAGATTCGGGCCAAGTATACGGCCACCCCTGAATAGACGAGCAAGTACGGGTTATTCGAAGAAGACGGTATCAATGAATATGGGGTAGCCATGAGCGCAACCGAGAGTGCTTACTGCAACACCCGCGTGCTCGCAGCGGACCCCTACGTCACGGACGGCATCGGTGAAGAAGCGATGGTCACCGTAACGCTCCCCTATATTCACTCCGCACGCGAAGGGGTTGAGCGCCTCGGACATATTATTGAGACCTATGGCACATACGAAACTAACGGCATCCTCTTTAGTGACGTCAACGAAGTGTGGTATATGGAAACGGGCGCTGGACATTACTGGGTCGCACAACGGATCCCAGACGATGCTTACGCCGTCGTCGCCAATCAACTTGCGATTCAAGAAATCGACTTCAGTGACCATGATAATTATCTTTATGCGAAAAACATTCGTAATTTTGTGCTTGATCACCAGCTGGCTTCGATGGATAACGGCCTAAATTTCCGAGAAGTCTTTGGTACTGCCGACCTCTCAGACCGCTACTATAATACGCCACGCGTTTGGTATGGTCAGCGCTGCTTCACACCGAGCGTTGAACAAGCACCCGAATCCTTTGACCTGCCGTTCATTCAACGCGCGGACGGCTTGATTCATATCGATCAGGTCCGGGATTACCTGGCGTCACACTACCAAGGCACCCCGTTTGACCCAGTCGGCAACGGTACTGATGCTGAAAAACATCAGTATCGCCCAATCAGCCTTGCCAAGACACAAGAATCACACGTCTTGCAGTTGCGGCCTGATTTGCCCGTCACACAGAGTGGCATTCACTGGTTAGCCATGGGCGTGGCCGCCGAGAGCGTCTACGTCCCATTCTACGCGGGCGCTACTGATACGCCAGCTGCTTACCAGGTAGCCACTGCTAAATACGATCCAACTTCCGCTTATTGGATTTATAAGCATGTCGGCGTGCTGGTCGACGCGCACTACCATGATTTGCACGATGCGTTACAAACGGTTCAAAAGGAACTTGCCATCAAACTTGGCCACCATCTGATTACGACCGACGAACAGGTCAGTCAACTGACGGGTGATGACTTAACGGCCGCCTTAACTGCAGCAAACCAAACAGCCGCAGACATTGCCCTGAACGCGATGCAGGCACTGGCAGCTGATTTGATTACTGAAAGTACCGACATGTCACCGCTCAATTACAATACGGATTTGAACCTCTAATTCACCCTTTCAATTGTTTTATCAGCACGTGTCCCGCCTGACATCATCTCCAGACAGGCACGTTGGTCCAGCTAGTCTCGCTATTCAACTTATTTTGAATGGCGGGACTTTTTTTATCGACTGACCATGAAAAAACACGTTAAGCAAGGCGTTCGTGCTCTGAGTTCAAATCGATGTCAGACGCGTCTTGCGTTGTCGGCTGACCCCATAGTCGGTGTCCGACGTACAACCAGCAGACGAACAGTTAAGCTAGCTAACTCGTTGCATTCAAGGTGATGGTCGATTAGGTCCCCCGACTTAGTTTCGTCACTATCCGAATGGAACTTACCAGGCGCTTTTACGGTGCCACGGGTGTATCTTCTTCCTATCACTGAACAGTGAACAAGGAGGATCTGAGCATGCGTGCACTCAATTCATTGCGTCTTAGTATCATCATTAGCTGTTTTTTCAATTTATTACTCGCCTTAACCCACTGGGCCGGCATTGCCAACAATCGATTGCTAGTCACCTCGAATTACGGGTTAAGCGCCCTCGTGACGGGCCTCGTTTTCTGCAATGCCATCGTACTGACTCATCATCCGGAAATTGCTTTAAACCAGCGCCAATCAGTCTGGCTACTCAATTTCGCCGCCCTGTTGATTGCTTTTTTTACGGAGTGGTTATAACACCTGTGCATATTGGTTGCCTTTTGCGGATACTTATAGCAAACTAAGGGTAATTCTTATACAGGAGGCGTGATTTATGACTGATGTTAACAAGAAGTTCGACAGTAAGAAAGATCAAGTGAGTGGTAAGGCCAAAGAAGTCGAAGGTAAGGTAACCGGGGACCGTGCGCGTGAAGCACAGGGTAAAACGCAATCTTTGATGGGAAAAGCAAAGGATAAATTGGCCGACGCTGAAGAAACGGTGAAAGGTGCCGTCGATGAAGCTAAGGAAAAATTAAAGCAAAAATCTGACGACCATTAATCGTCGTGGGCACGGCGTAAACGTGGACTGGCTTAGCGGCTGGTGCACGTTTTTTTGATGCCTTGATCGTCAATCTGGCCTTGACGGCTACCAAACGCAAAAAAACGTGGACCAATCGATTGATTGACCTCACGCTGAATTGTGACTAGCACTTACTTTGCATCTGACAGCGGTATCACGCATTGTTTCACCGGGCGCGCGCCCAGTACATCAGTGTGACCATCATCAACACGACCACTAGTGACCCGATTACCGCCGGAAAGACTGCCATGCCGGCGAACTCTGGCCCCATCGGCCCAATCAATACTTCACCGAGACACGCACCAACTAGCCCTGCCAAGATGTGTCCGATCCAACCGAATGAACGTTCCGGACTGACAATGGCACCAGCAAAAGCACCAATTGCGGCACCGACTAGCATCACCCATAACCAATGCATGGCAGCCACCTCCTCACTTAACGCCGCGCTTTGAATTGGCGCACTTCACGATAAATGGTCAATCCTAATTGTCCAATTGCAATTATTAAGGATAATTTACCCCATAAACCAGGTCCTTGCCGTTTGATTTTCTTTGACATCGTTGCCACCTCCACTCGTTTAACAAGTTCAACTATTATTGAGAATTATGATTGCCCGACCCGCCTGAGTTGTAACAACACGCTTCCCACAACAATTAGCGTAACCGCACTCCCCACGACTGGTAGCAGTCTCATTCCAGTGATTCCCGGTCCAACGGCGCTGAACAACCACTGACCGATCACCGCACCCGCAACACCTAAAATCAAATGGACACGTACTTGTCGCCGGTCATGAGTTCCCACGGCATTGGTAATAACGCCGATCGTGAATCCCATCAAGACTGCCGCTAACCATGGCATGTTAATCACTTCCCAATTTACAATATAATTTATTGATTGAAATTATCATAACCATAATTTTTATCCTGAGCAATCAAAACGCTCATTACTAGCGATAGTCGTGCCAAATAGGCGTTTTATTTCCATTCAAATTCGTTATCAGGGTATAATTAGGCCACGATAATTATGAAAATTACAACAGTGAGGTGCTTATCATGTCGATAACATATGGAATCTTTTATAACGGTCAAGCCGGTCAGGGGCAAGCTGCGACGGTCGCCCATCAAACCGCCCAAGCGTTAGCTAAACACCACATCCAAACACAACTTCTGACAACACCGGGCATTCCACGGGCAATTGCACTTATTAAACAGACTTTGCCACAGTTATCAGCCTTGATCATTATCGGCGGTGATGGCACCTTGAATGTTGCAATGACAGCCCTACTGCAAGCCAATGCCAGTATTCAAATTGGCGTGATTCCAATGGGAACCGTCAATAATTTTGCGAAGCGTTACCACTTACCTACTGATCCCACGGCCGCCATCGACCTAATTTGTCAACGACCGGCACTCCAATCCGTGGGTATTTTAGCTTGCAATCAGCGGCGCGCAGTCGTCAGTTCATTGACGTTTGGCAACCTGGCCGACATTTCAAATGAGGTGCGGCAGACTGAGAAACAGCGCTTTGGCAAACTCAGTTATCTTTACCGAGCTATCAAGCATATCGGCAAAAACAAATCGCTACCGATTCGCTATCAGTTCAAGCACGCTGGCAGTCGCACGCTCAAAACCTGGTTCTGTTTGATTACCACGACCAAGTCAGTTGGTGGACACACCTACAGCGCGTCAGCCCCTGGGAAGATGCATCTCAGCTTGCTCAATAATATTGGTTGGCGGCAAGTGTTGCCATACTTATGGTTTGCTTGGACGGGTAACCTGCAGAACTCCCAATCAATCACCCAGCTTACCGCGACCGACGTCCGGATCACCAGTGTCAGTGGGCAGGCGGTCACCACTAGAATCGACGGCGATCCGGCCCTCAAGCTACCGATTGAGCTGAACTACTTGGCCGACCGTTTTGACTTGATCGTCCCTAAATCCGTATAAAAGATTCAATCTCTCGCCAATTTCGCATATTGATTGCGTCTGATTCATATATTGGCTATCCTTAAGCATGGTACCGATTACGATATTGGTCGGCATCCAGCTGCAATTATTATTTTATTCAGGGGGAATTCAACGATGACAACTGCTTATCGTAAATTTTGGGACAATTTGCTTAATTTTTCGGGGACAGCGACCCGGTCCGAATTTTGGTGGCCACTTATTATCAACTACATTCTTGGGGGCTTGATCATTACAATCATTCAGCTTGTGACCGGGCATCCAATCGATGATATTTACAATTGGAGCGACTGGAGTGTCAACACGATGAGCAATCTGATTGCCTTTATCGTCTGGCTTGGGGTGCTCTCGCTCAAATTCCGGCGCCTGCATGACAGCGACCACTCCGCTTGGTGGCTGTTGATTAACTTAGTGCCGCTAATTGGTGGCATCTGGTTCTTTATTTTGATGGTGCTCCCATCACGGCCCAATCGTTGGCAATAAGCGGATTTTTAAAACGGATATCCTTGCAGTTTGACTGTGAGGATATCCGTTTTGTCTTGGGTCGAGTCACCATCGGTCAGTTCTACCCGTGACGAATATCGAATATGTTTGTCGAATATCAAATGGTGCCATGTTCTGTTAAAGATTTGGCTAACCTGATGTGCCTCAATTCATCACGATAGATCAGGCTAGATTTGTTGCTTACACGCAACCCATAATCATATTGATAGACGTAATAATTATATAAATGTTATGATTTTTATAACAAATAATTCATTACAGGAGGTCCTGACGATGTATCAAAATATCTTAGTTCCACTAGATGGCTCTGACAACGCCTACATGGCCTTAGAACATGCTGTCCAACTCGCACAAACCTTCAAGTCCAAGTTGTACCTCGTGAACGTGATTGATATCACCCGACTGAACGCCTATAGTCCCGCAGCCTATGGTGGCACGCTGTATACGAACTTACTTCAAGTCGCGAAGGACAATAGTCGTGATATTTTGCGCCGGGGCCAGCGGATGGCAGCCGAAGCGGACGTTGAATCACTGCCAATTCAAGTCAATAGTTCACCCAAAGCTAGTATTGCAACTGAAATTCCGAAGAAATATGAGATTGATTTGATTGTCATGGGTAAATCTGGAACCAACGCCGTCTCACGAATTTTCTTAGGCTCAACCACGTCCTATGTCGTCCAAAAGGCGGCCGTCAACGTGACCGTCATCAATATGCCCGACGACGCGACCTAATCTTTGAAACGAGGTGCATCCACATGCTTAAAACTCGCCCCAAATTCAGCTGGCTTCATCTAGTCATTTTTATCGTCATTATTGAAGCTATCGGTAGTCTATCCGGTTGGCTCTCTGGTGACATCAAAGGGATTTACAACGGTCTGAGTTTGCCCGTCGGCTCACCGCCAGATTGGCTTTTCGGCATCGTTTGGCCGATTCTGTATGCCCTGATGGCAATCGCGGGTTATCTGGTCTTTTATCTGGCGACCACCCAACGGGAACGGCTGATGAATACCATCCTATTTGGCACTCAGCTGCTCCTGAATTTTATCTGGTCGATCATCTTCTTCAGCCAATCGGCGTACTGGTGGGGCTTAGTCGTCATTATCGTGCTCGACCTGGTCGTCTTGATGTGCTTGCTCCAGTTTTACCGCAGTAGTCGCCTCGCTGCCGGATTGATGGTGCCCTACTTTATCTGGATCTGCTTTGCGACCTACTTGACCCTGGGTGTCGCGTTGTTAAACTAAATCAAATAACGACCTTGCCAACAGCTTCAACACGCTGTGACAAGGTCGTTATTTTTGCTATGATAATTTTTTACGTTGCCGTTTTCGTGACCGATACGGCACGGCATAGTCTTGCGGCGCATCTTCCGGACTTGCGCTCGTCCAGTGACCGCCTCCTTTTTGGCCGGCTTGGCATCGTCCTTTAAGCAAGTGAACCGCGAGCCATTTTTATCCTGAATAATAAAAATTCGGCTGAACTCGTTGATTGTGTCCACCACCGTGCAGTCGGTATGCTGAATATTAAAGACATCCGTGTAAACTTTACTCACGAGTGTCACCTCCTCATTAATGGCATCATCGTCAGCCCATCAACGCCGCGCTTGTACAGAATTTGCTCAAACATGGCACTAAATTGGGCGTGCGAGCTAATGATTTACATTTGATATTTTTAATATACCGCGAATTGCACGATAACACCATTAAGATGCATAGTGGGTACTGAAGTGATTATTGCCAGATTTTCCGGATCAACCAGTATCGGTAATAGCGACTATATGAAACCGCTTACCGACACTCAATTATGTCGATTGGTCTATTCTTTTATGCCCCGCTCCGATATAATTCATCTTAAGGCTAGTGGCTGTCGTGCACTGTTGTCACATATGAACAGACGTAACGACCGCCGCCTAACCTGAAATCAATTTTTGGAGGGTACACGATGGGACTCTTAAACGGGATACTTGGTAACATGAGCGAAGTTACCCCTGAAGAAATTCAGAAGCAATTCGGTAAATTTTTGATGGAAGACGAAAAGATTGAACGTGGTTACAAACTGGTTCGCGATATGATCGTCTTTACAGACACCCGCATCATCTTCATGGACCGGCAAAACGTGACTGGTAAAAAGACTGCTTATCGTTCAATTTACTTCATGAGTATTATTGACGTTGCCGCTGAAACAGCTGGTTTTGGCATTGATGATTCCGAAATCGTCATCACTTACCTCACCAACGTCCACCGTCAAGGACTGACCGAGCAACATGCTGAAGTCAAATTTGAATTTCAAAAATCATTCGACTTTACACCGCTTTACCGATTCTTAGAAAATATTGCTTATCAGAATCGCCTCGCAATCAATCAGTTGACACGAGTGGAATACTAAGGTTAATGTAAGCAGTTAACGTCACTCGCATATTTAGGCAGTAAGCTAAAAGGAGCCAGTCCGATTTGTGGGCTGACTCCTTTTTGATGATTGGTCATGACTAACAGTGCGCTGGGTTACGCACAATCTAGAATTGATTCGAGTTTGATACCATTTTCAGTCAGTTCACCATTTTCAGTTGCGGAACCCGCAATTTCGTCCACAAACAAATTTTCCAACTCGTCCCATTGTTCGCGCGTATTTAGCTTGACCAAGAGCCGGTCAGCTGACAGCGTTGGTTCGATTGCCCGATATAACTCCGGGTAATATTTTTGAATAAAATCGGCGTCACCAGTAAAAAATCTTAAGGGTCTTAATGCCATCTAACTCGCTCCTTTTATGAAATACTTTTGTTACTAATCTGCTTTTATGGTTAGGCGAACTGGTTACACCAAGCCCTAATCTTGACCACACAGTGACAGTCGTTTGGCCGATTGGCGTTGCTGCATGCCAAATCGCATCCCTAGTACAATCAAAGGCAATTTAGAACTGGCTTATGCGAAATCAAGAATCGCTTCAATTCTGAGGCCGTTTTCCGTTATCTCACCATTTGGCATGAACGACCCCGATAGCTCATAAACAAACAGATGCTCTATTCTGTCCCACTGTTCCTCAGACTTCATTGCCGCGGAACGCCGATCTGCAGACAGTGTCGGTTCAAGCGCCCGATATAAATCTGGATAATTCTGTTCAATAAAGTCTATATCGCCCTCATTAAATTGCCAGGACCGTAATGCCATTTCAACCACACACCTTTCGAATTTGATAATCACATTTCCTCTTTTATGTGCTCAGCCATATTTATCATAATCATTATAAACCGCTTGGGCGAATTTTTCCGAGACTTTCGGTTCAATATGTCTTAATCGACAAAAATCCATGTTTCAGCCACAACAAACTGAGAACATGGATTTCAATCATTTGAAATTATACCGATGGTTAGGGTCGAGTCGACAAAGGCAAAAATAGTTCTGAGCATTGTAATAACCATGAACCCGAAATTGGCGCGAGCCATTACTAAAATGATACATGTCCCGGACAACTTCACCAATTCGTTCCTTATTCTTCGCACCATGTGGGCCGTCAGTCCGCAAATATAGATTTTCGACAGCGGTGATTGACAATGAATAAGATACATTTTATTTTCTTCTCCGACAGAAAATATGGAATAGAACATCTGACCGACCTCTAATAATATAAATATGAAAGGTTAGCCATCCACTCTTGATGTTTTTGCCCGGTATTTTCCGAAAATCCAGTGGCTTTGCCACGTTGTTCTGAAGACCGCCTCTTCTATTTAATTCTACAATAATTCGTTATCATTTGACGTTTACACTCCTTAGCTGAGATGCACATCGTAGTGGTGGTCACAACAGTCGCTACTTAATGTATCCCGGAACGTTTTTGGAAACTTTTTGTATCATCAATTGAAACCGATACACAATGTATCTATACTGATACATATGATATCCATTAAGAAGGGAGACCTATCATGGCTTCTTTAGGAATCGGTAGACGTCTTAAGAAATTAAGAAGTGCACAGGAAAAGACTCAAGATGAAGTTGCAAAATCTGTCGGGATTAGCCGAGCTCGATATTCCCATTTGGAAAATGACCGTAACGAACCTGATAATGAACTACTTAAACTTCTTGCTAACTACTACGAAGTTTCTACTGATTACCTGCTTGGATTTAGCGAAAAAAAACATAAATATCCGGGCTTGACCACTGAAGAGGATCGAATCGATTTGGATAAATTACTCCAGTCGACTGTTCCGATGGGATTCAAAGAAATGAATTGGAATGCTCAAGACAAAGAAAAAGTTCGCAATGTGATTGAAGGAATCTACTGGGATCGATTGAAGGAACTGCGAGAAAAAGGAAGAAAGTAAGTGTATCTATGCGATACGACACGTATCTTAAAGCAGAACAGCTTGTAGAATCTTTTCGCACATACGGTCCGTTTCCAATTGTAGAAGAATTAGAGTTCAAGGCTCACTTTGAAGACATTGCTTCATGGAACTTTGTACCCCAAGATTAGAAACTACAGATATAGTAATTAGTGACATGGTTCGTAATTCACCAGCCAAGCTTCCGGTTATGGGCCCACGAACTATGTCACGGTACTGAGGATACAGCTTGCGTATCTGGTACAGCTTGGTGATTACCAGAAGAACAGTGCCGAATACAATGCCAAGAGCTAGCAAAGCTTTATGGAGAACAAGTTGATGACTTGCCTAATAACATTGGTGCATTAAAAATGCATATGGATTGCCAGACGAGTTTATGGGATTCTTTTATTTTGCAAATTAACTTGGAATATAACAACACGGGGATTTTTGTTGAGAAATAAGAATATTTGGAGGATTTCCAATTGAAAAAGCTAATTTTGAGTGTGCCCATTTTCATTCTGCTACTTTCTGGGTGTTCCAGCAAAACTGAAATTAAATTATATAAAACCAGTGTGTCAGAAATAGACACTGTTCGTGGTAAAGCAACACCTGGATCAGATGTCACTTTCAAAGACAGACATGAGAAAAAGACTACGACTGCAAATGATAATGGAAAATTCTACGAAACAAATCTCAAGCCTGGGACTTATACTGTAACTGCTAGCTTAGACGGGACCAGCAGTAAGCCTATAAAATTACACGTAAAAAAGGACAAAGCAATTGGTGAATACGAAGACGAACAAGAATCTTCAGCATGGGCATCCATCGAAAAAGAAAGCAGCAACGAAGTGAGTTCTGACTCAGAATCCCACACCTCAAATAGTAGTGTAGAGAAATCTTCAGCATCCAGCTCATCAGATAATGATTCATCTGTGACAAGCACATCAAGTTCTAGCAGTTCAAATTCAACTACTAAGGCTAGTTCTGAAGACAGGGCTGCTTTGAGAAAAGCAGAAGCTTACGCTTCCAGAATGGACATGTCAAAACAAGGTGTATATGAACAGCTCACCTCTTCTGCTGGCGAAGGCTTTTCTTCAGAAGCTGCGCAGTATGCTATTGATCATCTGACTGATATCGACTGGAATGCTAACGCCCTTGCAAAAGCAAAGGATTATCAAAGTAAAATGTCAATGTCACGCAATGCTATCCTTGAGCAATTTACACAGTCACAAGCACAATACGCTGTTGACCATTTACCAAAATAACATTTTTGGTCCATACTTGGGTATTTATACGAGTGTAAATCAACAGTGGAATAGTATTTCTTTTCATACTAAATTAGCAATCATAGATGCAGGCTCAACTTCTGCCGCTCACATTTCCCAGAATGTAACAATAACGTGGAATACTAAAAGTTAGGAGTTGATTCAATATTACCACAGAACAGTTATGGCACATCATATCTATAATACTAGGATCAGGATTAGTCACCGCTTTTGTAACATTCATCGCGGATAGAATATCCGAATACAATAAAAGTATTTCTGCCTCACCATCAAAAATCAATGCAGTTGGGACAAGTATGATTTGGCTGTTTATAGCAGCTTTCTTTTTTATGATTGTGTTATTTATTCCTACGATTATTGACATTTTAAATTCAAAATTTTTATGGAATAAATTACTCTTAATAGTACCATTCTTAATAATGGCACCCATAGGATACATGCTTTTTCTATTGTGGACAACGATTAAAGAAACTAATTACGTAGTACCTAATGAGGATTTCAAATACGCAACCTTCACAACAACACTTCGTAACGGAACATTAATAAAATTATGGATTATCAAGGAATTAAATAACGGCAATCTTTTATGCGTATCGGGTTTGAAAGAATATAAAGATGAACATTATATTTATATTCCAAAAAAACAGTTACATTTTAAGAAAATAGAGTACACGCTTCTATCTGACGATTAGTGAAATGAAAAACTTCATTATATGTGAGTATAGTTTACGTCGTAAAGGTACAGCCTTACAAGCTGTAGACGCAGGTTCGATTGCCATGATTCGTTTTAGGCTAGTTTCACGAAAATGTGATACCATCACTACCTTTACTCTATGAAACTATTTTAGCGTGTTATACACATAATTACGTAAATATTGAATAGAAGGCTTTCAACATTGAAACAAATTACAATACCACCCCAAGTTACTTTTAACAAAGATACTATTGAATATATCTTAAACAATATTGATTTATTAAACGTTAGTAAAGACAATCAAGTCAATATCAACTTTTCACAAAACACTTGGCTGAATGCAGAAATGACTACTTTTATTGGTAATATTATTCGTACACTACAATTCGATGGCTATAATGTTCGCGCTAGTGACATTTCGGACACTCTATCCAATTTTTGGTCAAAAAATGGCTTTTTAAAAAGTTTTGGCATTGGCGATAAAACACCTGATATATATTCGACGACCATTCCGTTCATTGAATTGGAATCTAAACAGACAAAAACAATTGATATGTATTTGAACAACCAGGTTTTCCCGATGATGGACAGAAAAGTTACGACGTCTCAAAATGAAATCATTAAATCTGCTATTTTTGAGCTCACACATAACATATTAGAACATTCGAACTCGCGCTACTTTTGTATGTGCGGACAATTCTTTCCAAGCAAAAAAGCGTTGTCCTTTTCTATTGCGGATTACGGAGAGTCAATTCCAAATCATGTCAAACGATTACGCAATTTCAAGTTTGGTACTGATTGTGACTTCATTGATTGGGCTACAAAGGAAGGTACTTCGACAAAACAAGGAATTCCAGGTGGATTGGGCCTATACGACATCAAAAAAACCATTCAGTTTTTAGGAAGTTTTAAAATTTTATCTGGTTACGGTTTAGCGGAGTATAATTATGGATGTTCACCTAGGTTACAAGAATTACGCAGTCGGTTTCACGGTACAATGATTTATTTGAATTACGATCTGGATAAAATCAATGATTTAAATCTAAGCTTTGAAGACAATCCACTCATATTTTAGTCATACGAGGAGTAATAAATTGAAAGTATTAAAGATAAAAGACGAAATTAAAACCCCACTTGCTGTTACAGCTGACAAGGCAAACTATATTTACAAGCTATTGTCAGAGTCAGTGCAAAACAAGGAAATTGTATCGGTTGATTTTTCTGGAATCACAACTCTCACAACAGCATTTTTGAACATTGCAATTGGACAGTTGTATTCAGTCGGTGATCAGAACACTTTAAATCAATATATTAAAATTAATGGAAAAACTTTAACTTCATTACAACGTGACAAAGTAAGGCTGGTTATGGAGAATGCGAAAAACAAGCTCAGTGACAAAGACATTGACGAGGACTTGTATCATGGCAATTAATATCGATTTGCATACTGTGCCATTAAATGGTGATGAACACTTGCTAGTTGATACAAATATCTGGCAATATATTTTTGGCATTCAAGCCTCTCAAAATGACCATGGATATTCTGATCTACTTGGACAACTTGTAACTAGAGAAATTCCACTCTTCATAAATGCGCAAATAATATCAGAATACATTAACCTTACGACCAGGTTGGCGTTCAAAAGCTACAAACGAGCTAATCACGTTTCTAGACATTTTTCTTACAAACGTTGTTATCGGCCTACTCCTGATTTTAATACAAACTATGATTTAGCAATTGAGAGTGTCAAGTCTGAGATATTACCCTTAGTAGAATTCACAATGGCTAATAATAAAAAAGTGTTTGAATCCATCAATGAATACACGATGTACGATTTTAATGACGAAATTATTATAAATGACGCCATTACTAATAGATTAGGCATTTTAACTCATGACAAAGATTATCTCGATTACCCCGGTGAAATCAAAATATATCATTTATGATGAACAACATATCTATACATCCCCATTTGGGGGTTATTTTTATCCAAGTAGCAAACGTTTGTTTATACAATAATCAATACCCATTTATGAAATAGATAGATCATCATGTTATTTTCAGTCAATACGAACAAGCAAGTGGTCAATAACGTTGGCAATTTGCGTTTTATCAAGGTATGGATACTAGAACCGGTAAACAGAGCCAAGTACACCGGCAAAGATTTCAAACCAAGCGAGCTGCTAAGATGCTGCTAAGATAATTGAAGCCGAAGCTGTGGCTAACAGCTGAATATCAAAATAACCAGGCCAACATGACACTTGGCTAGCATCTGTTTTATTGGATAGATAACTTAAAAGTAAATGTAAACGTAGATACCATTCCAATCCATCGTTTGTATATCAGATTCTGCATCAACCCCTGAATTGGTAAGTACCAGCTTAAGATTATTCGTTTAATGTCCATGAGAGATTTATCAATAATCTTTCCACAGAAAAAGAACTCAATCGTACGTATCGTCCTGAGGTCAGAAAATGCGCTATTTCACTAAGAAACAAACCGATAAATTTTTGAAGACCACTTAGTTGGAATATCTATCACTGTTAGGACCACTTTTTTCTACTAATGTTCACCTGTGACTTACGAGTTGAAGTAAATCCATTCCTTAGATAGTCACGAATAGATTTCAACATCGCATAATCAGCATTCATACCATTCGCATTTATTACTCTGAGGTTTAGGTGAATGACACCGGGTTAAAAGATATGATGCTAGACACATCAAAAACACCAAGAAGTATTCGGGAGATTCCTTTAACAGATCGTATCTTTGATGTAGTATTAGGTCTATTTAAGCAAACTCATCTTACAAATGAAATAATCAAGCTTAATCAGTCTGATATTGACTTGAGTGACTTCATCTTTGTCAGGCCCGCGAGAGAGTTTCACGGTTATCTTCTAGCCATTGCTTCCTCACAAGTTGCTATGACAAGAATCTGTGACAGTACGGGTATATTCCTTGTTTAAACGTTCATGGGTTCCGCCACACTTCTGGCGTACGATTACGCGACTCCGGTGTAGATATTAATGACATTCACGACATAATGAGACAGGTTGATTTAAAAACCACCAAGTTGTCTGTAGAAATCACACCAAAAAGTAAAGAAGATGCAGTAAAAAAATAAATGCATTTTTAGATTAAATATGCCGTAATATTTTGACAAAAAAGACGAGCCTTATTTTTCAAGGTTCGTCTTAACCGTTTTTAGCTTGTAATCCTTGTCACATCAACGTTCTTACTTAACATCCGAAGTATTCACAATCGGCTGAGTCCCGCGCTCCGAAATAATGGTGACCATCATGTTATTAATGAGCTGCAACTTCTTATCATCTGACAGTTGCATGCCGGTATCCTTCTCCAGCCGGGCAATCGTATCTTCAGTGATTGAGACCGCCCCTTCAACAATAACTTTTCGTGCTGACAAGATGGCGGACGATTGTTGCCGTTGCAACATGGCGCTCGCAATTTCTGTGGCGTATGCCAGGTGTGTTAGCCGCGTCTCCACGATTTCCACCCCAGCAACGTTCAGCCGTTCCTGCAGTTCTTCGGTCAACCGGTCTGAGACTTCCGTTGGATTACTACGCAAGGTCAGCTTTTTGTCGTCATCGAACGTATCATAGGGATATTCTGAGGCCACGTGGCGAACCGCGGATTCACTTTGAATCTCAACGAACTGTTCGTAATCATCGACCGCAAACAGCGCCATACTGGTATCGACGACCTTAAAAACGATCACCGCGGCAATTTCGACCGGGTTACCCCGCAGGTCATTCACTTTTAAAATCGCACTATTAAAGTTACGCACCCGTAATGAAATCGAATATTTGCTCGTTAATGGGACCGTCATAAACAGTCCGGAATCCCGAATCGTCCCGATGTACTTACCAAAAAACGTAAGTACGCGTGCCTCGTTTGGCCCGACAATCGTTAACGAACTTGCCCCGAACGCTGCAATAATAATCAGCAGTGCCCCCAAGAAGATACTAGCAAAATGGTCCCCCGTCGCACCAGCCCAGACTAACCAGCCACCGACTAACACAAATGCGATCGCCAGCACCAGGCCAATGTAGCCATTGATATGAAAGACTTGTTTTTCTTTCATGATTGCGCCTCCTTTTGCCCACTATTATAGCATATCAGTTAGCGCTTAAAATAAGCGTAGCACCGTCGCAATAGTTCCTCTGGTGATTCGTTATAAACTAATTGGATATCGGGGCTTTGATTAATAAACGTCTTACCTAGTGCCCCTAACATGCTATGGGAGAGGCCTTCACTCAACAGTAACGTAAAATCGACTTGGTTGGAACGAATTTGTTGGCTGATCCAACCAATGCTCTTTTCATGGTCATTCACGATTACTGGCTCCATTCGAAAAGCTCGTAACGCTTGGTTCAACGTTTGTGCACGCTGCCAAGTCACGACCATCACTCGTTTGCCCCGGCACACATCCACTGCATCCGCTGGTAACACCTTACTGAAATCAAAATGTGACCGCCGCCGATGTAATTGTTGCGTATGTTGTCGCTGCAGCTGGCTCGGCGTCACGTCATAGAACAGATCTGTCAACCACAGTTGCTGCCCAGCAATGACGCCGCCGTAGACCACGCCAGTTTGAATTGGGGTGTTGGCTGGAAACCGGCGTTGATATTTCGAATAGGTTTGACCCGTGATCGTCTTGAAAATTAAACGTTCGCCCACATTGACGAAGAAACCAAAGACGTGCTCACCATCCCCAATGATCACACGGTCAAACAACAGTCGCCGATAGCGCTTATTTGCTCGTGGTAACCACCGTAACTGCTCGTATTTGCCCGCTGCCAGTGCCTGATTGACTTGCTCGTCAGCACTGACCGTTTGTCTTCCAGTTGGTCGAAGACGATGTAACTGTTCGTTCTCCTTTTGGCCTTTCGCAAGTCGTTTTTCCTGCTCAGAAACAGATTTCGACAATCGTTTAACTTGCTTGACCATCGCGTCATACTTCTGCAGCTTATCACGCTGCTTTTGGGTCAGTATCGGTTCATTGCGTTGACGCTGGCGCTCAGCCATGGCCTTTTCATACAACCCTTGTTGGCGCTTCAACAATACCGTCGATTGCGCGAACCACCGACCCGCCGCATCCTGATAACTCTGCATTGCCGTGACCCGTTGCTGCAATTGGTGATTGGTAGCCGTTAGCTCATCATTGGCTGTCTGCATGCGCGCCATTTTGGCTTGGGCTATCGCCACCTGTTCTTCAGCCTGATGCGTTCGTCGTTTGTTATTGATCTGCTGTTGCAAACCTTCGTCGATTTGTTTCTGATTTTTCGCCTGTTCACGAGCTAGCTGCCGTTTTAGCCGTCGCACTTGTCGCTTAAGCTGGGCAACATCGGCTTGTTCAGTTGCCACTTGTGTCCCAGTATCCGCAGATTGCGACTGTTCCGCCGTCGAATCGGGATGGTCTTGTGCTGTGGTAATTTTGGCCATTGCTTGGGTTTCAGATACCGTTCGTGCTTTAGATATTGATTGGACTTCAGATGTCCCTTGCGCCTCGGATATTGATTGGGCTCCAGATGTCCCTTGCGCCTTGGATGACGTTTGTCTTTCAGATGTTGATTGCGTCTGGGAGGCTGACTGTGTTTCCGCCACAGCAGCGGCCGGCTTGACGGGCTGCGTTTCAACTGCCAAGTGCTTGGATTGGTAGCGCTCGATTAAAGCGCGTTTGCTGGCCTTAGCAGCGTCTTTTTGTTTGCGTTGTGTGACAGACTGATGTGAGTTTGGATAGTTAAGTTGCACTGGCAGTTCCCCCTCGTAAATTTCTTGATACCATCATACCACGTCATGACGCACTTTGACGTTAATGACGGACCATACAGGAGGACTCAATTTTCAAAGGACCGCCACAATACTGACCGCACATTCCAGCTTAGTTATTTGCCTTCCGCCCCCGTTTCTCAAAACACCAAGTCGTCAGTAACAATAGTAACGTAAACGGCAACGCCACTTGATACGGCCGCATAAACGCTTGGGTGAATGCCGCTTTACTTCGGGTCTTAATCGCAGTTGCGGCGTTTACGATCCGCTGATTGGTTTGTTTGACCTGAACAGTTACCTGCCGCGTCACTTGACGTTGAACTTTGGCTTTGACACTGGCTGGTGCGGCTTGCAGTGCCGGTGATTTGAGGACTTGACGGGCTGTTGCTGCAATTAAACGGTGCTCTTTAGCAACTGTAATTGGCGTCTTCACCGGTTTTGCTGTCTGTTCTTGATCAATTTGATGTGTGATGACTTGTAACGTGTCGCGTTTAGCCTGGTCGGAAATGGCGAGTTTGGCGACGGCGGTGTGCGCATCCGTCAACGTCTGGGTCTTAGCCACCGTCAAATTGGCCGAAAGCGCAGAAACAAAAATGGCGACGGCCAGCGACGTCCCAATTTGGCGGAAGACGCCGATCACGCTCTGCGAAGCTGTCAATAACTCACCAGTAAAATCACCGGCGGCCAAAACAGTAATCGGGCCAATAATCGTCCCATAGCCTGCACCGATTAATACGGCCGCAATCGCAAATTGCCAGTAATGATTCGGATTCATCTGACTAAGAACGGCGTAGCCTGCCATCATAGCCAAGCTACCGCTGAAAATGACCCGGCGCGGGCCTAATTTCGACAACAAGAATCCGCTAATGGGCGAAAAAATAAAAATCATCATTGAAGCTGGCGTGATCATGATGGCGGCCAATAGTTCCGTCTGATTCTGGACTTTCGTGAAGAAACTTGGCATCAACACTAACAAACCCACCATAAACACCCCTGACAAGACCGTTGCGAGCGATGCCCCGTTGAATTGCCGATTTTTAAATAACGCTAGCGGGACCATCGGCTGATCGACGTGTGCCTCCGTCCAAATAAAGGTCACTAATGCTAGTCCACTGAGTGCCATCAGACCGATAATCAACTGACTGGTCCAACCCCAGGCGTTGCCCTTAACCAACACGAGTGTTAACGAAAGTAGCGTCACCATAATCAAGGCACTCCCAGCCAAATCTAGTTTGGCCTGACCACGAATCGGATGGCGCCAAGACAACCATGCCACACAACCTACAAAGGCAACCAACACCAGCGGCACGTTCATCAGGAAGATGCCTCGCCAACCCAAGAACTGAGTCACAGCTCCACCAATTGTCGGTCCCAACGCAGCGGCCAAGCCTTGCATCACACCCAATTCGGCAATCACACCGACCCGCTTGTTCAGCGGTACACTCTGAATGCCAATCGTCATACTTGCTGGGAAGACGACCGCCGCACCGAGGCTTTGCACGGCCCGGCCCACGATCAATACGTCGACGTTACCGCACAACCCCGAAATCACGGAACCGAGGCCAAATAATGCCAGACCAATCAGATAAACCCGACCGCGGCCCCAGACATCGGCGACCCGGCCAAGCGGGATCGTCAAACTGGCAAACAATACGGTATAAATGTTGAGCGCCCATGATAAGTGCGCCAAATCCGTCGCTAAGCCCACTTGAATCGCCGGCAATGCAATATTCATTACCGTCGTATCCAGCATGCACAGAAAGATGCCAATCATCATCATACTGATCACTTTTGTTGATTTTTTCATAATAACCGCCTCCAAATGAATTAACGGCAGTATAGCTGATATAATATGAGACAGTTAGCCTTACGTTACAAAAAAGGAGATGTTGTTACGGATGAATCCACAAGAACGTAAACAGCAAAACTTGACCGCAATTTACGAAGCCTTGCTACAACTGATGTCTCACAAACCACTCAGCATGATTTCAATCACGGAACTCTGTGCCCATGCGCAGCTTTCACGATCCTATTTTTATCGCAACTTTACCAGCTTCGACCAAATCATCTTGACTTATCAGGAACAAGCCATCTTGACCTATTTTCGTCGTCTACCGCGGCAATCTAAAATCACGCTACCAGTCTTGATGACGCAATACTTCACGTTCATGCAGCAGATGGCCGCAACCAATCAGTTACTGATTGACAATGGCAAGGCTCAAATCATCGTGCAAACTTTTGAAGCAGCTTATACATTGCTCATCAGACACGACCGCATCATCACTGTCACCGATTCAACGATCCACCATCAGCCCTACTACATCGCCTTTTTTTCTGGTGCAGTCGTCAACATTCTCATTCACTGGCAACAGGCCGGCATGGTCGAACCACCCAGCTATCTCGCCCAACAAATCGTCCGCTTCACCGCCAGTCATACCGGTAACGGCTTGAAATGACGGTAACGACGATGGACGAGTTTTTAAGGGGCGAACTTGCTAGATTCAGCCCGCTGGAACGGAACGTCTCGACGGATGACCATCAACCAGTTAGCCGTCACATCTCAAACGTCATTCAGGGTAAATCAGCATGCACCTTGCGTCACAAATGACTTCTGACCAGACAAAAAGCCGGCCACCTCAAGGCATCATCGCACTTGTGGTGGCCGACTTGACTCACAGATTTGATTCAGTTTTCAGCTCACCGTGAGATCAATCCCGATGATACCGCTGTTTGACCCGTTTCATGGCTTACTTACCACCAAACATCCGTTGAATTTTGGCCTGTTCTAACTGACGCGAATTCGACCCTTGGTAACTCATCTCACGCTGCAACTTCTGATAACTTTGTAGTCGCTCGAGGGAAACGCGCCCGTCAGCAACGGCCGCTTGCACTGCACATCCTGGTTCACTCGTATGTGTGCAATCGTTAAACTTACAGTCCGCAGCTAACGCCGTGATCTCGGCAAACGTCTGCTGGAGGTCGCCAACAAAGATTTGAAGCTCGCGCATCCCAGGCGTATCAATAACACACGCCCCTGATGGCAATGGCAGTAATTGCCGACTAGTCGTCGTATGGCGGCCCTTGTCATCGTCCTGTCGAATCGTCTTGGTTGCCAAAACTGCAGCCCCCAGGAGGCGATTAATCAGCGTCGACTTACCAACACCCGATGAGCCAACAAACGCCACCGTCTGCCCGGCTGTCAAGTATGGCTGCAAGTCTTCCAGACCTTCACCGGTTTCCGCTGAACACATCACGGTCGGCACGCCAATCGTAACATCCGCCAACGCCCATAATTTATCAGCACGATCCGTACAAACATCCGCCTTAGTCAAGACAAGCACGGGCATTGCGCCGCTATCCCAAGCAATCGTCAAATACCGTTCCACTCGGCGCACATTAAAGTCCGCGTTCAACGACATACAAATAAAGATGGTATCAATATTGGTCGCAATGATCTGACCATCGTGCTGATTAACTGCCCCACGCGCCAACACGCTCTGCCGTGGCAAGATGCGGTCAATCAACGTGGTATCATCATCACCAGCTGAAAACAGAACCCAATCACCGACTGCCGGAAAAGCAGTGGCACTCGTGGCTTGATGCGCCAGTTTCCCCGTAACTTGTGCTTGTCGTTGTCCCGTAGCCGTGATGAGTTGATACAACTCCCGATGCTGTTCAATCACTCGTCCCAGTCGAGGTTGCTCAGTAGCTGTAATGGTCTTCTGAATGGTCTGTTTTAAGCCGTATTCTGTTAAATTAATTGTCAATGTTTTATCCTTTCGCAAAGTGACTAACCCCAATGCTTTGCGATAAAAAAATGCGCCCAGTGAGCCCACTGTGCGCAAAACCGTGCGGCGTACTAAAATGCCGTGGTCATTCGTCACATTAGGGTACACGAAACTAAGCGGGTCGCACCCACTTTTTTCGTCCAACAAACACCCTAACGACTGACCGACATCAAGCACCCCTCCTAAATTTGATACTCTTAATTTAACAAGCCCCACGACATTTGTCAATTCAAATCGATTACCAAGGCAATTCGACGCTAATATGGGCATTGAACGCGCGTTGCCGTTTTAATTTCGCCAACCGTTGTGCTTGCCGCTCCTGATAACCATCTGCCACGTAAGCATACTCTGGTTTGTCAGCGGTCAATTCCGGCAAAACGACATTACGGTCAGTCACGACAAACGTTGAAAAACACGTCAGTCCTAAAAAGCGCTCGCCGGTCTTTAAGTGTTCGCCGATAATCTTGGTGAAGACCTCAATTGACCGGTGACCAACGCCAGAGACATAGGATTCGGCACACATCGAATCCTGCAAACGAAACGGCAATAAAAAATTGACCTGGTCGACTGAGACCGTCACCGTCTCAATTCTGGCGACCCGCGACGCCGCAATCGATGAATTATCATCGATTGTCGCCAGAATTTTGCCTCCAAAGACGGTATCATGTTCGTTCAGGTCAGCTGAAAAGACCCGGTGATTACTAATTGATAATGTTTCTGATATTCGCATCGCTTCCATCTGTGCACCTCATTTGTAATTAATCTTATTAACGCATTGTGCTAGTTAAATCATGACAATTTCTAAGTTCAAGTGCTGCCAGCTGAGACCCGCTGGAAAAAATGCGACTTAGCGTAAACTTGCTGTTGTGGAGACGTCCTACGCCGGCTTCCAGGCATTCTGGGCAATGGCCGGAGCGTGGTGGACACAGATTTAAGCCGACGACCCACGTCTTAAATACTGTTCTTTCACTAACCAAGCACAAGACGCTTGCTAAGTGAAATTTCACCACTTGGCCTTGCCCAGAATACCTTCCAGCCGGGATGGTATTCGAAAGGCAGACTTGTGCGAACCCAACCTTTTGTATGATTAGTCGTTGGTTCCATTGTACACGGTCATCTTGATATTTAAGTGTCAGACAGTTTGCTAACAATTGCTAAACTTTCTTACCCATGTTTTAATGCTTCAGACACACGGATTTATTGAACTTGTCAGGACTTTTGCTAGTCGTCTGAGATAACAAAGTCTTGAACTTTAAGCGGCGGCATTTTTATCGACTAATTTGGCTAGTTGCCATTGAAATTTGTGGCATTGAGATGAGTAAATAATATTCAGGCAATCGTCTCAATAATTAAACGCTATAAGTCTTTACCGATACCAACTAAAAGTTTGCCTGAAGGACCAGTCATCTAATATTCAGTGGTCAATTGTACCCAGATAGGTGGCCGTTCATCTGCCATTCGAGCGGGTTCCCGACTGTAGGGGCTGGCGGACAATGCTCAAGGGCGAAATTCTTCTTGTCCGGGTGAATTTCCCGGGCTAGAAGAAGACTCGTATTTGAAATTGCGCAGTGGATTTCTGCGTGAGTTCAAATCGATGTCCGCCCTGTTCCAGCGTTGTCAGCCAGCTCCGGAGGTCGGACTACGGCGCGCACCGGCTGACGAACAGGAATCCACCAACTGGCATGATTTAATCATAATTCATGACAAATTAACTAGCACACTGCGTTCTTATTAATGTAATTATATCGAATTTTCACGGATGTGGGCCACTAAATCTGTGCTAACAGTGGTGAACCCGAAGTTCTGAAGCAACGAATCTAGTGACCTGCTCATCGCAGCCGACACGATTATATGAGTCAAATGATGCGTCACATTAGGCAATGCCGTGTTGGCGCGTATAGGTGGTCGCAAACTCCCAAAATTGCTGAACGGCGGCCGATTGCGGTCCTGGTCGTTTCATGAAGGCCATTCGACTCGTCACTTTCGGCACTAGCGGAATGGCTTTAATGTTGTCGAACCCTGTCAGATCAAATGACCGCGCCATCACGATCGAAACGCCTTCGCCCTGATTCAGCATCTCCAAAATCAGTTCGATCCGCTGACCATCATACTTGACCTGTGCCTGTGCGCGCATTTTTTGTAGCGTCGCAAATAAGGGGTTGTCGGGACTGACAGCCACCTTCAATAATAAAATCGACTCATTTGAAAGCATTGGTAAGCTAATCTCTGCACGTTGCGCCAACGGATTATCCTTTGGCACTAAAACCACGAATTGATCCGACTCGTTGAATAAACAGTCATAAGTTGCTGGTGCTTCGTTAAAAATCCGTGTAAACACAAGATCGACGGTTTGATCATCGAGGGCGTGGGTCAATTCGCCGACACTAGCTTCACTGAAGTGTAACTTAATTTGCGGATACCGCTTGGTAAATGCCGTGATAATATGAAAGGCTTGATACTGCGGCAACGACGGCAACCCACGGATCACTAATGATTGCGCCGCCTGTTGCTGTTGTACCGTGATTGCCTGCTGCAGTTGGTCGGTCGCTTGCAAAACTGCCTTGACTTGTGGTAACAACCGTTGGCCAGCCGGCGTTAGCGTCACTTGTCGATGCGCACGTTTAAATAATTGCACTTGCCACTCGGCTTCTAGGGCCAAGATGTATTTTGAAATCGTCGACTGGGACAAAAATAACCGTTCAGCGCTACGACTATAATTACAAGTCTCAGCCAAATCCACGAATACCGCCAATTTACGGGTTTCCAAATCTCTTCCTCCAACTATTCCAGTTTAGAATAGTTTACCACATAATTAGAATTGTTCCTGCTACTGGCGAAGACTACACTAAAACCTGTTATTTTGATTTTATTGAGGAGGGCTTGCGTGCCAGTTGGAATTATTACAAATGTTTGTGCCATCTTCTTAGGTGGCATCGTTGGTGCACTAGGTGGTCAAAAAATGTCCACCGAACTTAAAGAAGGCTTAAACATGACCTTCGGAATTGCGTCGATGGCAATGGGCGTCTATGCGATCGCCCCGTTAAAAAATCTGGCGGCCGTCATCTTTGCCGTGATCATCGGTACTGGAATCGGTCTCCTGTGCCATCTCGGCAAGCTGATCAACCGTGGCGCCATGGCAATGCAACGGTTGATCTCACGGTTTGTCAGCGCACCGGACAATTTTGAACAACAGGCCTTTGAACGTACGATGGTGACCGTCATTGTTTTGTTCTGTGCAAGTGGGACTGGGATTTATGGGACATTGACTGAAGGCATGAACGGCGATGCTACCATTCTGATTTCTAAGTCGATTCTTGATTTCTTTGCCGCGGTCATTTTTGGCGCCAATCTGGGGCTAGTCGTCTCTTTGATTGCGATTCCACAAGTGATCATCCTAACGATACTCTTTTTGATTGCTCACCTGATTTTCCCACTCACGACGCCAAATATGATTCTCGATTTTAAAGCCGTTGGTGGGATCTTAATGGTCGCGAGTGGTTTTCGAATCATTGAGGTCAAAATGTTTCCGACTGCCGATATGATTCCGATGATGATCGTGATCATGCCAATCTCCTGGTTCTGGATGCAGGTCGTCATGCCATTATTATAATGAGTCGATTTGACTGTAAACTAAAAGCAGTTCTGAGTGCCGCCGCCAGTTAAGACGTGACTCAGAACTGCTTTTATGTCCGGCCATTATCGCGCATTAGCACGCAAACAGTGCATTGCGTTGTTAATGCGCGCTCAAGTTGAACCTTGCAGCGCCCATTCCATCCAGCGTTGAACCACACACCGCTAATCTCGGCCGCCACGCATTGGTTGTGCGACCCAGCCGACATACATCGCTGGCAAGGCTAATGGTCGTAAACGATATAACTGGGATTGATACCGCACAACACCTTGCTTTAAATCTAGCACTTCAACCCGGCATGGGGCCTGCGTCAAGCCACAACCAACCAGCTTCAAGACCGCTTCCTTGGCCGTCCAAAGTTGCCAGCCTAAACGCTGCTGCACTGGTTTTGGCCGGGCTTGTAACAACTGCCACTCTGCGGACGTAAACGCGCGCTGAATCGCCGTAAAATCTCGTGGTCGCACCTGTTCCACATCAATCCCCAGTGGACCTGGGCCCAATGCCACTAGCACGAACTGGGCCGTATGACTGACACTGACCCCTAACTGTGGTTGACTCGGAAAATACGGCTGACCTAAGCGGCGATAAGCAAGTGGTGCTGGCAGTAATTGTTGAATCAACGCGCGACTCACCAACCGTTGTGTTTTCCTGCGCGTTTGTCTGGAAGCATCCGCTGGTAAATCCAGCCACTGCTGTGCAAAGCGGACCTGCGTCATGACCATTAACTCAAGTGAACCCCTTTATCTACGTAGACCACATCGCCGGTCATCCCAGTCGACAGGTCACTGAGTAAAAAGGCGGCCACATTGCCAATTTCACGCGTTTTGACTGGTTCGCCATCCACTGTCATACTTCGAGATAATTTCAATAATTGCTGATGCTCGTGGATACCAGTTACGGCCAGTGTTTTGACTGCCCCAGCTGAAATGGCATTGACGCGAATCTGCTGTGGGCCCAAGTCACGGGCTAAGTAGCGGACATTCGCTTCGAGGGCAGCCTTTGCAACTCCCATCATATTATAATTCGGTACGGCCCGTTCTGACCCGAAATACGTCAATGTCACGAGACTGGCACCCGGTTTGAGCATTGGCCGCGCTGCTCTGGCAATTGCAATCAGCGAATAGGCACTAATATTTTGGGCTAAATCGTAACCAGCCTTAGTCGTATCGACAAAATCCCCTTCCAGTGTCGCTTTATCGGCATAGGCAATCGCATGGATAATCCCATCCAGGGCACCATATTGCTGTTTGATCGTTGCAAACGCTTGGTCAACATTATCGTCATCGGCAACGTCACAGGCAATCAGCGGCACTTCGGGTGCGACGAATCGATGTAAACTTTGCTTCAAACGGTCATTTTGATAGGTCAAGATAACTTGCGCACCCTGAGCCATCAATGCCTCGGTACACCCCCAGGCAATACTACGCTGGTTGGCAACGCCCATCACCACAATGGTCTTGCCTGATAAAATTCCGTCCATCACTCATCATTCCTTACTTATTTAAAATTGTCGATAACGGGCCTGGCGTTGTGCCACGAGTTCTGTCACCGGCTTGGCTGCTAAAGCAGTTAGTGTTTCGTCGATTGCGGCTTTAAGCGGCTGGCAATCAGCGGCCGTTGCGACTTCCGGGATAATCCGGTCAATCACGCCGTCTGCTAATAATTCCGTCGGTGTGAGTCGCATTTTTTCCGCCGCTTCTGCCGCACGTTGTGATTGCTTCCATAAAATAGTGGCGTAGCCTTCCGGTGAGAGCACCGAATAAGTACTTTTCGCTAGCATCCAGACTTGGTCGCCACACGCCAAGGCGAGTGCGCCACCGCTACCGCCTTCACCAACGATGAGACTTAAAAAGGGCACTTTTAACTGAATACCGGCTAACAAACAGTCGGCAATCGCACGACCTTGACCCTGATATTCAGCATCCACCCCCGGATAAGCGCCGGGTGTATTGATCAACGTGACGACTGGTTGCCGTAATGCTTCTGCTTGTTGCATCAACCGCAGTGCTTTACGATAGCCGCTGGGCGTTGCACAACCAAAGTGGCGCGCCTGATTATCGGCTAACGTTTGCCCTTTCTGAATGCCAATAATGGTAACGGGGCGTTCAGCAATCGTCGCTAGTCCGGCAATCACTGCCGGATCATCCGCGCGTTGGCGATCCCCATGACAAGCAAAAAAGTCTTCCGTTAGGCCATCGATCAACGCTTCAATACTAATTTTGTCAGTGGACCGTGCCGCCTGAACTTGTTCATAAGCAGTGGTATCAGCCATTTTGACGACCTCCTTGTGTGAGCCGCAATAATCGTTGTAACGTTTGTTTCAAGGCCGGTCGCGGCACAATTTGGTCCAACCAACCATTCGCAAACAACGTTTCTGCCCGTTGAAAATCTGCGGGTGGCGTCTGTTGAATGGTTTGTTCGATGACGCGACGCCCGGCAAATCCAATCAAGGCCCGTGGCTCGCTCAGCATAATGTCACCTTGCATCGCAAAACTTGCGGTCACACCGCCTGTGGTTGGATCAGTTAAAATTGCGATATACAATAACCCGGCTTCACGGTGTTTAGCTACCGCCGCAGATATTTTTGCCATCTGCATCAGTGCCCGGGTGCCTTCTTGCATCCGTGCCCCACCAGAGGCCGTCACCATCACGACCGGAAGCTTTTGTATCGTACAAGCATCGAACAAACGGGTGATTTTCTCCCCAGTGGCGGACCCTAAACTGCCCATCATAAAATTGGTATCCATGACCCCTAATCCAAATTGCATGTCGTCAGTGGCCGCAATCCCAGTCAAGACACTTTCACTCATCTGCGACAGAGCGGTTGCCCGTCTTAGTTTGTCCTGATAAGCGGCGTCCGTAAAATCAACTGGTGCACGCAAGTCCGCATCGTGCTCGTCAAAAGCATCCGTTAACTGCGCCACCCGTTCCCATGCTGGGAGTCGGAATCCGTAGTCACAATGTGGGCAAGCCTTGAACTCGCCTAAATCTTGTGTATAGCAATCTTGATGACAAACTGGACAACGAGTTAATAGCGCATCCGGAATGTAATCCCGTCGAACCGCGAGTTGTTGCTCAGTTGGCGCTTGAAACTTGCGCTTGGGCATCGTTTAACCACCCCTTCAAAAAATCTTGTTCAATGTACGTTGTCGTATAAGTACCGTCTGCCACCGCTTTTGTATTTAGCAATGCGGCTAAAAAGTCCTGATTGGTTTGAATGCCAGTCAGCATCAATTCATCCAGGCACCGCTGCATCTTGTTAAGCGTCGTCTGGCGCTGATTGCTATGGACAATTACTTTAGCGATCATCGAATCATAAAACGGTGCAATCAAACTCCCCGCAACCACACCGGCATCAATGCGCACCCCCAACGTGCCTATCGGATAAATCAGTTGTTCAATTCGACCTGGTTGTGGCCGGAAGTCGTGCTGTGGATCTTCCGCGTTCAGACGGCATTCAAGCGCGGTACCCTGAACGTGTATATCGGCTTGCGCAAATGGCAATGGTTCTCCCGCCGCAATCGTAAGCTGGGCCTTAATTAGCTCAATCCCCGTCACCATTTCAGTGACCGTATGTTCAACTTGCAATCGCGTGTTCATTTCCAAAAAATAAAAGTGGTGCTGCTGATCCATCAAAAACTCATAAGTCCCCGTATTTGTATAACCCAACTTTTTGGTTGCATCCGCCACTAACTGGCCTAGTTCCAATCGTTCGGCACTGGTCATCACCTGACATGGCGTTTCTTCCATTACTTTTTGATGATTACGTTGTAGCGAACAATCTCGCTCGGGTAAATAAACGACGTGCCCCTGTTGGTCTGCCAAGACTTGCACTTCAATATGTTTGGCAGGGGCAATAATCTTTTCGAGGTACAGCCGTTGATCATCGTATGACGCCTGTGCTTCCTGTTGAGCGGTCTGAAATGCACGTGCTAGCGCCTGATCATCGTTGACGGCTCGAATGCCCTTACCGCCACCACCCGCGGCAGCCTTAATCATGACCGGATAGCCCAACTCATGCGCCGATTTTAAGGCAGCGTCGACATTTTCCAGTACCGCTTGACTGCCTGGAATGACTGGTACACCCAATCGTTGCATTGTCTGGCGGGCATTTTCCTTGTCACCCATTTGGTCGATCACTGCTGGGCTAGGTCCGATAAACGTTAACTGGCAATCCGCACATAGTTGGGCGAACGCGGCGTTTTCAGACAAGAAACCGTAGCCCGGATGAACGGCTTGACAGCCTGTCAGATTGGCAGCACTGATTACGGCCTGCATGTTCAAATAAGACTGATTGACCGGGCCATCACCGATACAAACGGCTTCGTCGGCGAGTCGAACAAATAGACTATCCAGGTCGGCCACCGAATAGACGGCGACGGCTTGACTGCCGACTTCATGCAACGCACGAATAATCTGCACCGCAATTTCGCCCCGATTGGCTACTAATACTTTTTCAAACAATCCTCTGACCTCCCTTAAGTCTGAATCACAAAGGTCAAATCCGCACTGACGACTTCATGACCCGCGCAAGTGATCATCCCATGGCCAGTGCCAATTTGACGCCGAAGCTTCGTCAGGGTGACGGTTGATTCTAAGCGGTCCCCAGGGTGAACATCCGCCTTAAAATTAGCCTGTCGAATTCCACCGAAGAAGACGTTTTGCCGGTGATGCTCAGGAATCGATAGCAAGGCGACGACCCCCGTTTGCGCTAAAATCTCTAGCAACAGTGGCCGCATCATCGTTCGCCCCGTCAGCGTTGGACTTTGGAAAAACCATTCATTGATGGTCACTAATTTTTCGGCGGTTGCACCGACCCCTGGATCAACACTAACGATACGATCCAAGAGTTGCACCGGATATCGCTGCGGAATTAAACTAGTCACTTCCATTAGGCTTTCGTCTCCTCAATCGCAAATAGTGGCTCATCAAACTCGACCATTGCCGCGTTCTTGACCAGAACTTCCTTGACCGTCCCACTAACTGGGCTCGGCACTTCATTGATCATCTTCATCGCTTCAATGACACACAGCGTTTCGCCAGCCTTGACGTGCGTGCCGACTTGGACAAATGGTTCCGCCTTAGGTTCCGCGGCTAAATACGCCACTCCGACTAGCGGCGCCGTTACCATGGTCGCTGATGAACGAGTGGCCGCAGGTGTCGATGGGGATCCTGGTGCTGGTTCAGCCGTATTAGTCGCTTGTGGCTGGTCACTCGCTGAGATCGGCTGGGTTAGGACCGCTTGTTTGTTCAGATGTAATTCAAACTCACTCGTCTTGACATCCATGACTTGCGCACTAGACTGGTTGAACTGGTCGATCAGTGCGGTCATGGCTTCCGTATTCGTCATACTCATGCGCTCACCCACTTTTTAAAGGCGACGACGGCATTGTGACCGCCAAAGCCAAATGAATTACTCAATGCATAGGTGGCAGCCTGTTGCTGGGTCGCGGGCGAGACCAAGTTTACCGGACAATCAGGATCTGGCGTCGTACACCCGACATTGGGCGGTAACTGTCCCGCTTGTAAGGCACCAATCGTCGCGACCGCTTCGATCGCACCGGCAGCGCCTAACAAGTGTCCGGTCATCCCTTTGGTACTGCTGACAGGGGTATTTTCACCAAATAGTTCGGCAATTGCGTGGGCTTCAGCGCTATCATTGGCGTGGGTCGCCGTGCCATGTGCGTTGATATAGCCGACATCTTCAGGTTGAATGCCCGCTTCTTGAATGGCTTGCTGCATGGCACGTTTGGCACCCGCACCGTCTGGCCGTGGTGCGGTCATATGGTAAGCATCACTGGTCGTCCCATAACCGACAACTTCACCGAGAATTTTGGCACCACGCGCTTGAGCATGCGTCAGCGTTTCTAAGACTAAGCTGGCGGCACCTTCACCCATCACAAAGCCATTGCGGTCTGTGTCAAATGGCAACGACGCTTTCGTCGGATCAGTGGCTTTGGATAACGCGGTCAACGCGGCAAAGCCCGCAATACCGATTTCGTTGACTGACGCTTCTGCACCACCGGTAATCATCACGTCAGCTTTTCCTTGGCGTAAATATTCAAACGCATCACCAATCGCGTTGGTGGCCGAAGCACAGGCCGTGACGATCGCCTGACTGGTGTTCTGCGCATTGAACTGCATGGCGATGTTACCGACGACCATATTAATGATCGAATTCGGCACAAATAACGGTGAAACCCGTTTGGGGCTCTTGTCGTGCATCTTGATCACTTGCGCTTCAATCGTCGTCAAACCACCAATACCGGAACCATAAATCACACCTAACCGTTCGCGGTCAATCGTCGTTTCATCCAGACCCGCTTGAGCCATTGCTTCACTGGCACTGTATAAGCCATAAATTGAGAATAAATCTAGGCGTTTTGCCAATTTCTTTTCGATCCGTTTTTCTGGCTGAAAATCATCTACTTCACCGGCAACACTGATTCCTGTTGCCGTCGCATCGAACTTGGTAATCGGTCCAATGCCAAGTCTTCCCGCAAATAAATTCGCCAAAAAAGTGTCAACATCGTTACCGAGGGGCGTCACCGCACCCATCCCAGTCACCACAACTCGTTCTGTCATTGGTTACCCTCCCATGTCTATATCGTCATTCCGCCATCGACCGTCAAAACTTGTCCGGTCAAATACGGTTGGTGTAATAAAAAGTCAATCGCTTGAGCAATCTCATCAGGAGTGCCAAAGCGCTGCAGTGGAATACCGCTTAAAGCTGCCGTCCTGACACGCTCGTTCAGTTGTGCGGTCATCGCCGTTTCAATCATGCCCGGCGCCACCGCATTACAGCGCACTTGGCGGCGAGCGGCTTCCTTGGCGGTCGTCTTGGTTAAACCGATAATGCCGGCCTTGCTAGCTGCGTAATTGGCTTGTCCAATGTTACCGTGTAAGCCGACAACGCTGGCAACATTGACGATGGCTCCTTGCCGTTGGCGTTGCATCACTTTGAGCACATGTTTCGTCATGTTAAACGTCCCAATCAGATTTGTCTCCAACACCTGTTTAAAATCTTCAGCGTGCATCCGGGTCAATAATTGGTCATGAGTCATGCCGGCGTTATTGACTAACCCATCGATACGGCCAAAATTTGTCATGACCGTTTCAACTAACTCGGCCGCGGAGGATTCATCACTGACATCTCCCACTAATTGAACCAGTTGCGGATAGGTCGCCGTCAAGGCTTGCCAAGCTTCCGCGTCAATTTCATGATGGACATTCAGCACGACACGAGCGCCTTGCGCAGCCAATCGTTTGACCGTCGCCAGGCCGATGCCCTTTGCCGCGCCCGTCACGATAATCACTTCATCCACGTTCACTTACCTCCTCGATATCTTGTTTAAACGTCTGCCAATCATCAACATCTTCAATGGACCATACCCGGACGTTCGGTAGCGTTTGCTTGGCGAATTTGGCCAGATTGTGTCCCGGCCCGACTTGAACCACGCCATCAATGTCATAGGCCGCCAGCCGTTCCAAACAGGCTGCAAAATGCGTTGGCGTGATGAGCTGTTTGACTAAGGTTTCCTTGACCGTCGCCTGACTAAACGGTGCCACGGTGGTATTACTGATGACTGGAATCTGTGGTGCTGCCACGGTCGTATAGCGTAACCGGTACGCCAACGCTTCACTGGCACTAGCCATTAGTGGCGTATGAGACGCAACCGCGACGTCTAACGGCACGACCCGTTTGATCCCGTGGTCGTGCAGATCAGCGGTGACCGCCTTGATTCCCGCCGCGTCACCTCCAATCACGATCTGATCAGCTAAATTATAATTGGCTGGGTAGGCCGCTCCGACCGTGCTAGCACGCTGACAAGCAGCCGCTACCAGTGCAGGTGTGACTTTTAACGCCGCCACCATTGCACCTGGCTGTTGTAATCCGGCCCGTTGCATGTAACGCGCACGGTCAGCCACTAATTTGAGGCCATCTGTAAACGATAACGTCCCCGCTGCCATTAATGCAGCATATTCGCCCAAGCTTAAGCCAACTAGCGCGGTCGGGCAACCAACTAGGGGTGTTAAGGCTTGATAAAGGGCCATATTCATCGCCGTAATGGCAACCGGGCCACGCTGGTTATCGTCTAACCAATCATCGGTGATCCGTAAATCCCAGTCCAGTTCCTGATTGGCCGCATCAATCGTCTTTTGGTAGGCTGGCAGCGCTTGATAAAGGTCTTGTCCCATATCAGCGAACTGTTGCCCCTGCCCACTGAATAAGATTGCCAGCTTCATGATTTAGTCCTCGCTGGCTTCCTGGTGGCTAGCGACGTAATCAACCAAATCACCAACGGTCGCTAATGCATCATCCGTTTCAATTTCGATATCATATTCGTCTTCGATCTTGTCGATCACTTCAAAGACATCCAGACTATCGAGCGCCAAATCTTCCGTGAAGTTGGTCGTCATCGTAATCTTGTCAGCATCCACGTCTAGTTGTTCAACAATCATCTTTTTAATTTGGTCAAAAATTTCAGTTTTAGTCATTAGTCTGTTCCTCCAGAATTTTTAAAATAATATCCGTGTTGTCTTCAGTTAATATTCAATCACGGCACTACCGACGGATAAGCCGCCGCCAAAACCGGTAAATACTAGTTTGTCGCCGCGTTGAATTTGGTGTTGTGCCACCAACTCAGCAAATAAAATCGGTTCGCTTGCGGCTGCCGTATTGCCATACTGGGCAATATTAACGGGTAATTGTTCGGTATTTAGATGCAACGTCTTGCCAACACTGGCCACGATGCGCGCATTGGCTTGATGTAGGATAAATGATTGCACCTCATTTGCCTGCAGTTTAGCAGCTGTCAGCGCTTGTTCGATAGATTGCGGCACTTGCTTAGTCGCAAAGTCATACACCCGGCGACCGTTCATTTGAAACGCCCACTGATTGGTTGGCTTGACGGCTGTGTCGGTCGACCAGGGATTCAATCGCGGCTGTTGTCCCGCAGTTAAATAGTGGCCATCCGCACCAAACGTGGCGTAGTGACTGCCCATCCAGCGACCGGTTGGGGCATCCGAATCTGCGGCAATCAACATGCCACCCGCACCATCGCCGAACAAAACGGCGGTACGACGGTCGTGCCAATCTACCAAGTGACTCAATGTCTCACTACCGATAAGCAAGGCATGCTGACTGGGCTGTAAATATTGATGAACCAGCTGCATGCCGTAGACAAAACCGGCACAAGCCACATTAATATCAAAGGCAATCGCATTGGTCGCGCCAATCGCTGCTTGCACTTGAGGTGCCGTCGCCGGTGTCAAAAAATCCGGAGACATGGTCGCCACAATAATTAAATCGATGCTCGTTGCCGCGAGCTGGCTTTGCTGCAACAACTGCTGGGCAACATCCACGGCTAGACTGGTCGTCGTTTCAGTGGTCGCAACATGGCGGGTCTTGATACCGGTCCGTTGCTGAATCCACTCATCCGAAGTTGCCATCAAAGATGTCAGGTCCTGATTGTAAATTTCAGTATGCGGTACAGCTTTGGCGGTTGCTTGAATTGAAAAATTGTTTGTCATGGTTAGTTAGATACAATCGGCATCGATCAAAATCTCCCAAACGCGCTTGCCGAATTGCAGTTACCACCTTTCTATTTTGAATCAGTGGGACTAACGATAAACGTTAAGTCTGTCGTGCAGGCGGCTTTATCGCCCACCATCGCCTGACAGCTGACGGTGCCCATGTTCGAGCGCTGCTTGACCATCTGGACGTGCAACTTCAAGACATCGCCAGGCCGTACAATTTTACGAAACTTGGCGTCTTTGATCGCCCCAAGATAGGCGGTCTTGCCCGCGAACTTCTCAGACTTCAAAATTAAAATTGAGGCTGCTTGGGCCAACGCTTCAATAATCAGCACCCCTGGCATCACCGGGTTACCTGGAAAGTGACCTTGGAAAAAGGATTCATTGATGGTGACATTCTTCGTCACCACAATTGATTCACCCGGATTTAGTTCGTCCACCCGGTCCATGAATAAAATCGGATACCGGTTAGGAATTAATTGCATAATTTCGCTTGCTTCTAACACACTCATTGCTAGTCGCTCCTTTCACGGCGTTTGGGAATGGCATTAAGTTAATCGTCCCCCAAATGATTGTCAATTGATTTCAGCAGTTTAATTCATAGTATGACGTTTTTGAGCAGAAACGAATTCCCGCCACATCAATGGATTGGCCGTTTCAAATTTTTTTGAAATTAACTCGGAAATAGCAAAAATTGCGAGTTAAAAATTGCGTGAATTTTCCAGAAAAATGATCAGGCGACTATAAACTTTATAATTTACCAGCTTTAAGATGCGTTCGTTTAGCCAATGACCATAGACTGACACGTCAGCAAGCCTCACAGTACCGTGAACGCGCCGTTTTTGGTTGGATGTCAAAAAAGCATGCAGAAGAATTCATCGCAATTCTTTCGCATGCTGTTAATACGTTTAAATTAAATTGTCCGTTTCGTACAAGAATAACAACCACATTCTCGCCAGAAGGCCTCAAATCCAATCATAATTAGTTGGCAATATCGAAACACTAAATTCGGATTGACTTAAGCGTCACCCGGCTTACCTACCAACATTATTTAAATGTTCGCATTCACAACAGGCCCACAATGCCACCTACGAGCAAACTTTGAATCTCAGATTGTAACATCACCCAGAGCATCACATTAAAACTAACCAACACGGCGATACACTGGCCCTCAAATCCGGTCAGCGTTGGGACTTGCAACATACCTTGTTTGCGTCGTTTTTGCCGGGCCTTACGAATGCAGAACTCAGCTAAGATCACCGTTAGCAATGGCAGCACGATCAGCCACCACCGTGGGCCGAACGCATCCGCGAGACCAGCACCATTGAAATGGGTCACGACTTGCTGGGGCGCTAAACTAATCATGATGAGACAAATTAAGACCATCACACCAACTATCGATCGGACAATCCAAGTAAATACACGCATGGGGTCCACCTCATTTTTGAACCAGTATATCAAGTGGTGATTTTCACGAATAGTAATATGCATTTCTTCGGATGGTGAATTATCAAAGCAGGATGTAGGCAATGTTGTAACGAAAAATGATTGGCAAGTTAGCTCCTAGTTCAATCCCCTGAATTCAGTGCATAAATACCTATGTTGGACACATTGTGTTAGTTATTCTATTAGCATTAAAGATGATTAAAACGTGACAATTGTCTGGTTTACTGTTCGTCAGCTGGCAATCTCCTTATTCCGACTTCTGGGGCCGACTGACAATTGCTGAAACGTAAGCCGACATCGATTTGAACTCACGCAGAAACCCACTGCGCAATTTCAAATACGAGTCTTATTCTAAGCCGCAAGCAGACCACTTCCAGCTAAGAATAATTTGGCTACTGAGCATTGTCAGCCGGCCCCTACAGTCGGGAAGCCGCTCGAATAGCGGATGAACAGCCACCCATCCTGGTACAATTGACCACTGAATATTAGGTAACTGGTCCTTCAGGCGAACTTTTAATTTGGAACCGATGATGCTTTAGGGGATTTGAATGCTGAGAAGATCACACGAATATCGTTCACTATTCTCAATATCACAAATTTCAACGGACACTGGTCTTGAATTTAGTCGTTGAAATAATCTTCGTTTAGAATTCCAAATTTTGTCATCTCAGCCGATTGTACAAAATCTATAAAACAAGGATAGTTTTACTCAAAAAGCGAGGCAATCAGAAGATGAGCATCTTCTGAATGTCCCGCTGGTTAGTGTAATCACAACACCTAGTTATCCAGTTAGTCGACAACCACCATTGCTTTAATCGTCTGACGATTTTGCATATCTTGGTAAGCTTGGTTGATGTCTGCTAAAGCGTATGTTTGCGTAAAGACGCGCCCTGGATTGATATTGCCATCCAAAACGGCTTTAAGTAGGAACTGCTTGTCATAGGTCGTAACGGAAGCCGAACCACCTGCAACCGCGATATTTTGGGCAAACGTCGAACCGAGTGGCCGGTTGTTATAATGCGGAACACCGACATAACCAACGCGTCCGCCATTGTGCAATACGCCTAGGGCTTGATCAATGGCTGCTTCGGTACCCACACATTCTAAGGCAGCGTCAGCGCCACCGCCCAGGATTTCACGGACTTTGGCAATGCCTTCTTCACCTCGTTCAGCGACGACCGCCGTTGCACCAGATTGAAGGGCCATTTGTTGCCGATCTTCATGCCGACTCATCAGGACGATTTGAGAAGCACCCCGCATTTTGGCAGCGATAACGGCACATTGACCGACCGCGCCATCACCAATAACGACCACTTTATCGCCTGGTTGAACATTCGCACAACGAGCTGCATGATAGCCAGTTGGCATGACATCCGCTAAAGTCAATAACGACTTCAACATGCCTTCCGTGTAATCACTTGGTTGCCCCGGAATCTTGATCAGTGCCCAGTTACCGTATGTAAAACGAATATATTCGGATTGGAATCCATTCGACCAGTTGGAAACACCGGGATGGCGATCACAAGTGCCATCAAAGCCGGCCCGACAAGCGGCACAGTCGCCACAGCCGTGCGTAAATGGTGTAATAACGAAGTCTCCGGGTTTGACCGTGGTAATTGCATCGCCAATGGCTTCAACGATACCAATCGCTTCATGCCCATCATTAATTGAATGCGCATCCTTATTATCACCATGAGCGTAAGCCCACAAGTCTGAACCACAAACACAGGTCCGAACGATACGCACGATCACATCGTCATCCGCCTGCAGTGTTGGTTTGTCAACTTCCTGAACATCAACCAGTCCCGCTTTTTCAAAAATTGTTGCTTTCATCCTAATCACCTTGAACTACCAAAGTTCGTTAGTAGTTCTTCCTTCCATTAAGATAATGATACTGTCCAATTCGCCTATATTGTAACAGGTTTCATTAACCAAATACTAATAAATACACATTCACCTGCATTCTTGACAAATATTCCGACAGCTCATATATTTAATTCTAGACTTGATAGTTAACTATCAGTCAAGAATTTTTATGAAAATAGGTGTTTCGATGACTTTAACGATTCATGATGTGGCGCAGCGAACCGGATTGACCACTTATACGTTGCGGTATTATGCCAAGGAAGGCTTATTGGACTTTGTCACTCGGAGTTCCAACAAGCTGGGGACCCGATTATTCAAGGAATCCGATTTAGAATTTATTTATCTCATTAAGTGTCTCAAAAATGCCGGCCTGAGCATCAAAGAAATCAAAACCTTTGTCGATTGGACGATGGCTGGTGATTCGACCATCGCAGAACGGCGTGACATGTTTCAAAAACGGCGGACCGCTCTGCAACAACAAATGGCTGACTTACAAGCGACCTTAGACGTTGTTAATTATAAATATTGGTACTACCAAGTTGCCGAAAATGCTGGCACTTGTGCGGTGCATGATGGCATGCCGGATGCGGAGATTCCAGAAAAATTCCGGCAGGTCAAGCACCGGTTGTCGGCGTTGGATGGCATCAAGAATGCGTAAAATTGCAGCGTAAAATCAAAACTGGTTCTATTAACAAATCCACTATAGCAAGAACTTGTGCATAGCAATCAAATTTAAAACAAATGAACGCCACCTGTTGCAACGGACGCTGCAGTCAGGTGGCGTTCATTTGGTATCGACAATTATCTGAAATAATAACGAGCACAGCTTTCAAACCTGGACGACAACTATTAGGATGGCATCCATTGGCTGTGATTGACCTTCGCCTCTTTAAATACAAAGTAGCTCCTATCGCCAGCCGCAAGACAGCGTACCAGTGTCAAAACACACGGATGCATTTCATCACACATCATCAATTCGATTACACGCCTGACACCAAATCTATATTGTCACAACTGTTCTCCCACAATTCCTTGGCGGTGTAGACATCCTTGTCAAACAAAATCACGGTTCCATCCGGCTGGATTCGGGCGTTAGAACCGAGCCATTCCCAGGTCGGCGGCAACCACAAGTTTTTACGCTTCCCCTTGCCCTTCTTCGGTGACCAAGCTAAGAGATAATCATTGATAAAATGCGTGCGCATGTAACGATACTGACCATTATCAAATTCGATTTGAATCATATTGGCCCCCATCCAAACTTTGACGGCCTTTGGCAAAGCAGTTGTCATGGTTGCTCACCTTATCCTTTTATTGGTGCATCTGTGTTATCAGCATATAAGTAAACGCTTTCTTATTTAATCTTATCACTAAGCCCAGATAAAGCAATCAGCGTTATCCAAGCGTATGGACAAGGCTGTGCTTGATAGTCATCAGAAGTGGCAGGAAATACCATTCTTTAGCAAAGTCAACCAGGCGTGATATGTTTGAAATTAAAATAAGGTGACTAACTCAAAGCGAGTTGATCACCTTATTGCACACCATCTGAATCATTGCAGAACGAGCTTAACCGAATTCGGGCAAATGGCTTGGGCCTCGTCAGCTATTCGTGGTTACACGCCATGGTTTGAAAAGTCTGGTATAGCCATTCACTATTTTACCGAGAACGATCAACAATCTTGTCACTGCGCCCACTTCAAGAGTGCCAGTGCTGCCAACTCATGGAAACGTGCCCCATATGCTAACCCAGCATCATCACATTGATAATTCGACTGATGTAAGACCCCGGTGCCTCCCGAACCTAGAAAGCCATAACAGCCTGGAACACGCTCCTGGTATAAGGCAAAGTCATCATCCGCGTTGCATAATTGCGCCGGAACCAACCTAAAATCATTTTCAAAGGCGGTCTTCAAAAGTCTCGTAATAGTCTCATCATTCGTCACACAACTTGGGCCACGATCCCATTCGATGGTTGCTGCTTGCTGATTCATTTTAGCCGTCGCGTTGACGATCTCGTAAAAGCGCTGTTTGGCCAGTGCCCGATTTGACGCGTTAAAGGTGCGAATGGTGCCTTTGAGACTCGCTGTATTGGGAATCACATTGTACGTGGTCCCGGCCTGAATCGCACCAATCGTTAGAACCAGGGCCGCATCGGGCGCAATATTGCGGCTCCGAATCGTCTGTAAATTGCCGATGAGTTCACCCAAAGTCACAATCGGGTCATGACTGGCCTCTGGCATGGCCGCGTGTGCGCCCTGGCCTTGAATCGTTACATCAAAGTTGTCATTACTAGCCATTAACGGTCCGGATTTCATCGCCACCGTCCCGACTGGCAAATTCGGCATATTATGAAAGCCCGCAATGGCCTGCACACCCGTTAAAACACCGTTATCAATCATGATGCGTGCACCCCGATGCCCTTCCTCAGCTGGTTGAAAAATTAAGCGCACGGTTCCAGTAAGATCAGCCTCGCGTGCTTTCAACAGCCGTGCCGCGCCTAATAAGGATGCGGTATGAAAGTCATGACCGCAAGCATGCATTCGTCCGGGAATCTTTGAAGCATAGGGTAAATCATTAGTTTCCTCAACTGGCAAAGCGTCAATATCTGCGCGTAAGGCAATTATTGGTGCGCCGTGGCCAATCTCAGCGACGACCCCCGTCTCACCTGGATAATCCAGCAACCGGACCCCTAAGCCACTTAAGGTCTGCGCGATGAGTTTGGTCGTTGCGACTTCGTGTAAAGCTAATTCAGGATGCGCGTGTAATTGATGCCGTAACGTGGTCATCCATGCACTTAAAGTTGTGGTCAACATTGATAACATCCCCTATAAAATTTTTAAGAAAATTGACGCGATAACGACTGAAGCGACTGAAACCGTTGCAAAGCCACCGACTAGCATTTTCGGTAGCATTTGATCCAGTAAGTATTGCTTTTCATCCGGGGTCGTCCCCATGATTTCTGTGACTTCATGGGTCACAATATAGTCTGCGGGAAACCCAAACAATGCCGTCAGGGCGCTGGCGAACGCCATTTCACGACTGAACCCCAGCGGTCGAGCCAATAAGCTAGACGCGATGAACATCCCTAACACACCCAATACGATCAAGGTCACAATTGGCACTAAGATGCCGCTCAACATACTGATCTTGACAATGTTTAGATTGGCAAAAATGTAGGCGAGTAACCCGTACATCAGCCAATGAAACACACCCGCTTTTTCTAAGACGGCATTTTCTAAAAAACCGAGTTGATGCGCAATGACGCCAAAAATCAAACAAACGATATATTGGTTCACAACACCGTGCATCAGTTGAGCGGTCCCTTCAGCTAACCCCGTAACGGCCGCGACCTTGAAGAGCATGAAGGCCGAAGTATCATAAGCAGCTGGTAGATGCCAAGCACGAATTTTGAATTTCGGCAACCGAACGCTGGCATCCGCTGTCGGCACATCTCCGGCTGGGACCTGCGCCGCTGTATTGACGGTGGCACGTGCCGTTTCAGCATCATCCGTGACCACGGTGGCGACCGCCTGCCTGTTTTTTAATAGCCGCCGACTCTCACGTTTGAGCATCCAGGCCCTCAATGGATAACCGAGCATACTGTGCATCACAAACATTGCGACCGGAAATGCAACTAAAGCGGTGATATGTTGGGCTTTTAAGCCAGCTGTCATCAAAAATGCCGCGACCAGGCCACCGGTCAGTGGCGGGACACTCGCAACAATCGTATGCCAATTGAAGAATAAGCGTCCGATTCCCATCGTGAGGATAATAGTCCCGACAACGCCGCTGAGTGCAATCACCACGGCACGCCATTGCTTAAGTAAAAGTTTCAAGTCCATCAACGTCCCCATATGCACTAACAGCACGGCTTGGGTAATTTGAATAAAGGCTGTGCCAAACGAAGCGGCGGGCACAATATTCTTCGGAACAATCGTCCAAAAGCCAATTAAAAATAAAAGTGCCGTAATAAAAACGGATGGCACGTAGGCTCGACTCCGGGTTGAGACCCATTCGCCCACCATCATGAAGCCCATGACGACCATCAAAGAAAGAATAGCTGCCATTATCATCACTCCCATTAATTTGATTTGCGATTCGCTTTTCTAATCGTATTATCATAATCTAATAGAAAACTAATTAGAATACGAGGCGCTGACGTCAATTCAATGCAAACCCACGTTTACATCGCTTTGGACAGCTGATTCCTAGTTATTAAGTGGAAATTCGCTAAGAATCTAAAGGTCACACTCGTCAAAAATCCGGTACCAATCTGACAAAAAACGGTATCCTCACCTTATCAGGTTCAGATACCGTCACAAAGGCATCATTTTAACTTTGAAGAACTAATCATCCGGCAATCCCAGAATTGTCACGGTTGCAATAAAATCTTACCCGCAACTTGGCCAGTTTCCAGTGAACAGTTGAGTTGTTGCCGTAATAGCTTGCTTGGCTTACCCCTTTTCACCATCGGGCACCGGCACCGCATCCAACGCCGCGCGCATCTGGCGTGTATAGTCGGTCAAAACCGTCGTCGCCGGTTGGTTGTTCGCGATTAAATGTACTACCGCGCTGCCGACGATCACACCATCCGCAAATTTGGCCATTGCGTGCGCCTGTGCCGGGTCATGGATGCCAAACCCAATCGCAACGGGTAAGGTCGTCGCTTGCCGAATCTTCGTGACTAATGTCGTCAGGTCGGTCGTAATGTGGTTGCGGGTCCCAGTCACTCCCAGCGAGGAGACGACGTAGATGAAGCCGCGGGCCTGTGCTGCAATGGCTGCAATCCGAGTATCGTCGCTCGTCGGCGCAATCAACGGAATCAGTGCCACGTCATATTGATCAAGCGTTGGCCGGAGTTCACCAGATTCCTCTAGGGGTAAGTCTGGGATAATCAAACCGGCAACATCCAATTCCTGGCAACGCTTGGCAAACGCCGTATAACCGAACTGATAAACGATGTTGGCATAGGTCAGAAACACCAGTGGTACTGCCGTTTGCTCCCGAATCGCAGCGACTAATTCGAAGACTCGCTGCGGCGTGATTTGTTGGTCAAAGGCGCGTAAATCTGCGGCTTGAATCTCCGGACCATCCGCAACCGGGTCCGAAAATGGAATGCCAATTTCAACTAAGTCACAACCCGACTCCGCTAGCGCAACCACCTGGTCGACAGTCGCGTCAAAAGTTGGATCCCCCGCCACAACGAATGCAATGAACGCCTTATGATTTTGAAAAACGCGGTCTAAATTAGTCATTGATTTCTACCCCCCGGTACTTTGCAATTGCGGCCACATCTTTATCGCCACGACCAGACAAGGTACAAATAATCGTTTGGTCCGGTCGCATGGTTGGTGCGAGCTGTTGAACATAAGCAACGGCATGGGCACTTTCAATCGCGCAAATAATGCCTTCGACTTTAGCAATCATTTCAAATGCTTGAACAGCTTGGTCATCCGTCACGCCGACGTATTGGGCCCGCCCCGTTTCAGCTAAGTAAGCGTGTTCTGGCCCGACACCCGGATAATCCAGCCCAGCTGAGATGGAATAGACTGGCGCAATCTGCCCCGCTTCATCTTGTAAGAAACACGACTTCATACCGTGAAAAATCCCAGTTCGTCCGCGTTCAATCGTCGCAGCCGTCAATGGCGTTTCGATGCCTTTGCCAGCGGCTTCACAGCCAATCAACTGAACGGAAGGGTCCTCCAAAAAGGCAGCAAAGCTCCCAATAGCGTTACTCCCACCACCGACGCAAGCGACAACGGCATCCGGTAAACGGCCGGTTTCTGCCAACAACTGTTTTTTAGCTTCAATACTGATGACACTTTGAAATTCATGGACCATCATTGGAAACGGATGTGGCCCAGTCGCCGAGCCCATGATGTAGGCGGTATCGTCACAGCGCCGCGTCCACTCCTGCAACGCCGCGTTGATGGCATCTTTGAGCACCATCGAGCCCGTCGTGACTGGATGAACCTTGGCACCTAACAACTGCATGCGATACACGTTCAGCGCTTGCCGGTCCGTGTCTTCCTTACCCATGAAGATCTCACATTCCATCCCAAACAAGGCAGCGATCGTCGCCGTTGCCACGCCGTGCTGACCAGCGCCCGTTTCGGCAATCAACCGTTTTTTACCCATTTTCTTAGCGAGGAGCGCCTGCCCTAAGACATTATTGATCTTATGCGCACCGGTGTGGTTCAAATCCTCACGTTTAAAATAAATCTGAGCACCACCCAATTGGTCAGAGAGCCGCTGTGCATGGTATAGCAAGGATGGGCGGTTGGCATAGTTATTTAGCAGATCGGTTAGTTCGGCTTGAAATTGGGCATCTTGATGATAGTGTTGGAAAGCTTGATCTAATCGATGCAATTCAGTCATCAGGGTCTCTGGTACGTATTGGCCGCCAAAGTCGCCGTAACGACCTGGTCGCGTTGTATTTTTAATCATATTGAATCCTCCGTTTAAGTGGGTCGTGTGATTTCATATCGAATTCGTCACGATCTTTTATTCTTCGTCTACTGATTATGTGTTAGTTAAGTTGGTGTGCGCGGGCAACAATGGCCACAATCTTCTGGACATCCTTTTGACCATTTGTTTCGACCCCGCTGGATACATCGACCATCGCTGGGTGAACTTGTTGAATGGCAGTCGTCACATTTTCTGGCGTCAAACCTCCCGCTAAGATAAATGGCCGTTTGAGCCGTGGCAAGTCCGTCCAATCCAGGACTTGACCACTCCCGGGGTGCAAATTGTCCAATAACGGATAATCCGCTTGGCATCTGATTGCATCAGCGGGAGTCACCGCTTGAATCACGGGAATGTGAGCTGCTCGTAGTTGGGGCACACGTGGATCATCCAGGGCACCATGCAGCTGAACCACTTGAATGATGTGGGCTTGCACCAACCCTAGAATTTCCGCCAGCGAGTTAGTTGTGAAAACGCCGACGCGCTGAATCTGTGGATTAAGTTGTGCCGCCATTTGCCTCGCCAGGTCTGGTGTGATCTGCCGCCGACGTCCAGGCGCAAAGATGAATCCAATCGCATCTGGCCGTGCTTGATTGACCATCGCCACATCCGCGAGCCGCATCAGGCCGCAAATTTTAATTTGGGTCACGCGACCACCCCCGCACGTAATTGTGCCACCGCTGCCGCTTTATCCGGCGCACGCATCAGCGTCTCACCCACTAAAATGGCATCGAAGCCGGCCGTGGCTAGCTGATGGACTTGGCTCGGCGTTTGAATGCCGGATTCCGCTACGGCTAAACACGTCGCTGGAATTTGTTGTCGTAGTTGCTGGCTAGTGGCAATGTCCACGCTGAAATCCTGCAAATTACGATTATTGATGCCAATGATGTCCGCACCGGCTGCGACGGCTTGCTTAATTTCTGCCGCTGTATGCGCTTCGACTAATGCGTCTAACTGCAACGCGTGTGCCAGGTCTAGTAATCGTTTCAATTGGTCCGGGTCTAAAGCGGCAACGATTAGTAATACTGCACTTGCCCCTGCCACACGGGCCGCTGCTACCTGACTTACATCAACGATGAAATCTTTGCGTAACGTGGGTACGGTGACCGTAGCTGCGATGGCTTCTAGATAGGCCAGCCGCCCCTGAAAATAATCCGGCTCGGTCAACACCGAAATCGCATCGATTTTCGCATTTTGGTAATCCTGGGCGATTTGCAGGTAATCAAAATCGGGTGCAATCAGTCCTTTAGACGGCGAGGCCCGTTTAACCTCACCAATGATGGCTAATCCGGGTTGCGCCAGTGCTCGTTTAAACGAAGGCGCTGGAGCTGTCATCTGGCGAGCGCGCTGCTCAATGGCCATCCGCTCAGCTAACGGTACGGCCTGTACGCGCCGCTGACTGCCGGCAACAAGTTGCGTTAAAATCATGATGCCATCACCGCCTGACTCTTCTGAATCAATTGCGTGAGTTCCGCGGCGGCCTGACCTGAATCGATGGTTTGTGTGGCAAGTGCCAAGGCATCGGCTAAAGTTAGCTGCGGCTTCGCAATGTGAAGTGCAGCAGCGGCATTCATGAGGACGACGTCGCGCGGTGCACCGGGTTCACCCGCTAAAATCGACCGCGTGATCGCAGCGTTTTCCTGAGCCGTCCCACCAATCAAATCGGCATGCGCACAGCGTTTCAAACCGAATTGCTCTGGTGTCATGGTGGTCGTCGTTAAGTGGCCGTCATTAATGTCAATGATATCCGTTGACGCCGCGGCTGAGATTTCATCCAAACCATCACGACTATGCACGACCATCGCGTGTTTGACACCCAATTTGATTAAAACTTGTGGCAGCGGGGCCATCAAATCTTGACGATAGACACCTAAGAGTTGCATTTCCGCATGCGCCGGATTGGCCAGTGGACCTAGGACGTTAAAAATGGTTGGAATCTTGATTTGTTGCCGTGCCGGGGCCACAAAACGCATCGCCTGATGGTATTCACGAGCGTACATAAAGGCAAAATTAGTCTGATTCAAGAGGGCTAAGCTTTGGGCAGGCGTTAAATCAATTTTGACCCCTAACGCTTCTAAGACATCGGCAGCGCCGCTCTTCGATGAAGCGGCCCGGTTACCGTGCTTGGTGACGGGTACCCCGGCGGCCGCTACCACGAGCGCGGTCGTCGTTGAGATGTTGAACGAATTAGACCGATCACCACCAGTCCCGACAATCTCTAAGGTCGGTCGCCCCGCTTTGAATGATAATGCCTGCGCCCGCATCGCAGTTGCCGCGCCGGCAATTTCATCAATGGTTGCGTGTTTGATGGCTAGTGCCGTTAAAAAGCTGCCAATCTGGGCGTCGGTCGCGTGCCCCTGCATAATTTCGGTCATCACCTGTTGGGTCGTTGCAAAGTCGAGATTATTTTGGTTAGTTAGTTGTGCAATTGCGTTTTCAATCATAATCATGCCTCCATAGTTGCATGTGTCATTTTACTGAGTTATCAAAAGCTGTTCATTAAGCGGTCAGTGCCAAAAAGTTACGAATCAGTTGTTCACCAATTGGCGCCGGTGTCATGATGGATTCCGGATGAAACTGTACGCCATACAGATGACGGCCGGCATCCTCAATTGCCATGATCTCCTGGTCGTCATTGGTCCCAATCACCCTGAAATTGCCGGGTAACTGGGACGAATCTGCCACCAGCGAATGGTAACGCGCCGCCATGAACTGCATCGGGCAATCTTGAAAAAGTGGTGAGGCTTGGACCTGCATCAGCGTCGCCTGACCATGTACCAACTGATGAGCAGCGCGGAGTCGGCCACCAAAAGCTGTCACCAACACCTCCAAGCCCATGCAAACACCCAAAATCGGCACTTTTCCAGCCAATCGTTGAACCACCTGGGGGCTGACGCCCGTATGCGCTGGTGTCCCGGGTCCGGGCGACAAAATAATGTGAGTGGGTTGTAAGGCTTCAATCGCTTCGACCGTGAGTTCATCATTTTTGATCACCCGTACGTCCGGCGTTAAGCGGCCAATCAATTGATACAGGTTATAAGTAAAACTGTCATAGTTATCAATGAGTAATTTCATGAACTTCTCGTCCTTTCGCGGATTGTACTGCATTCATCACGGCGCGTTGTTTGTTCTGGCACTCCTTAAATTCTTGAGCACCAATACTATCGGCGACGATTCCAGCACCCGCTGGCACGACTAGCCGCTCGTGTGAGCGATAAGCCAACCGAATGCCAATTGCCATATCCATGTTGCCATTACAATCCAAGTAGCCAAAGCAGCCGCCGTAAACCCCGCGTGGTTGGCGTTCATAATGATTGATCAGTGTCATCGCTTCTACTTTTGGTGCACCGGATAACGTCCCCGCTGGAAATGTTGCGGCTAAGACTTGCAGTGCCGTTGTGGTCGGTGCCACCTCCGCAGCGACTCGTGATCCTAGATGCATCACTTGCGAATACCGAATCAGGCGGCGGAGGTTGGTCACCCGCACACTTTTGAACTGCGCCACTTGGCCCAAGTCGTTGCGGCCGAGGTCCACCAGCATATTGTGCTCCGCGATTTCCTTGGGATTCGTCTGCAATTCACGTGCTAATTCGGTGTCTTCCGTGGGTGTCTTCCCTCGCCGGCGCGTCCCGGCTAACGGATAGGTTGCAATCTGGTTGCCCTGTTTGGTGACGAGGGTTTCGGGCGACGCAGCAGCTAGTTCAAAATCAGCCTGTTTAAAATAGCACTGATACGGGGCCTGCGTTGCTTGCAACTGTGCGTGAACCGCTAATAGCGACCCACTCATGGTTCCAATCCGTGGATTAGCGTAAATCATTTGAAAAATGTCGCCGGCTCGAATGTGGCGCCGAATCCGTTCCACTCGACTTGCATACGTTGGCGCATCAGCTTGCATGGTAAGTGATGCTTGTACCTGAAATGGTGGCATGACTAACGGCGTTTCTAACTGCTGGATTATTGATTCCAACTTGGCTGTCAGCTGATTTTCAGCCCTCGCGTATGCTGTGGGTAAATCGGCCGTCGGAATTAGCTGCGTCAATCCCAATTCATGGTGTTGGTGATCATAAACCAACACACTAGTCACTAGGAACAGTCCGAAGTCATCCAAGTCGGCGCTGGCCGCGGGCGTCAGCTCTAACTTGGGGATGAATTGCTGGACATATTCATAACCGAAGTACCCCATCAGGCCACCCGTAAATGGCGGTAACCCGTGAATACGGGGTGTCCGATATTGCGTCAGGATCGCCTGCAACGCGTCATTCGGATGGGTGCGGTCGTGCGATGCTAACGTCCGACTAGTTAAGCTTTGCTGTGGATTGAAACTAAAATAGCTATAGCGATGATGCCGGTCGATCGTCAGTGCAAAACCATTGCCCATCCGTTGAACGAGCTTGGCAACGGCTAGCGGGTCAAAGTCTGGTAAGGTTTGCTGGACCATAACTGGCACGTATGAATAGTGCGTTTGATAAGGCATTAATGTTTGTAATGTTGGTTTCATGTTGAACCACTCCTCATATACGAAGGTAATCGACTGACTACAGTTGAGCCATCGATTGTATTATCTGAAATTGAGTTGTGGTGAATTGCCATCGCTGTTGCATGTACCTGCCTCCAATCAAAAAATCCGCCCATGACTAATGACAGTCAAGGACGGATTTTTCCGCGGTACCACCTTGGTTGGACACCAAACTACCCCATTCAGGTTAGACTTGTGCCCCAGCTTAGCGAAATGCAAACACATTCCCGGGAATTGACGGCTCCCTATCGTCGCGAGGTACTAAAACAAAATTGTTCGTTGGTCGCGCCCTCAGTGGTCCATTTAATAACTTGCGTTCGATCGCACTCTCAGCAACGGCGACTCTCTTTACGGGCATCATTATCTTGATCTCCACTTCATCGGTTTCATGGACGAATATTAAGTTGTTATTAACATTAAAACTTAGTGAGTGATTTGTCAATAGTTTTATTTGAATTTAATGTCATATGCGTTGTGCTAGTTATTTTTAAGCATTAATGATGATTAAATCATGCCATTTGGTGAATTCCTGTTCGTCAGCCGATGCGCGCCCTAGTCCGACTTCCGGGGCCGGCTGACAACGCTGGAACAGGGCGGACATCGATTTGAACTCACGCAGAAAACCACTGCGCAATTTCAAATACGAGTCTTCTTCTAGCCCGGGAAGACCACCCGGACAAGAAGAATTTCGCCCTTGAGCATTGTCAGCCAGCCCCTACAGTCGGGAAGCCGCTCGAATGGCGGACGAACGGCCACCTATCTAGGTACAATTGACCACTGAATATTAGGTGGCTGGTCCTTCAGGCAAACTTTTTTGAATCAGTACTTATGTTGATTTATGGTATTCAAATGCTGAGAAGATTGCCTGAAGATTATGTCTAATTCAATGGCAGCCAAACTTACAATCAGACGATTATATGGCCGTTTGCACAGATTTTAAGGCTTTAACATCTAATCGCCGAGAGCAGGCTCTGCCAATATTCCGCGATGCTGATGGTTCACTGCCTGACAATTTGAACAAAGCGGCTTAATATTACCGGTAACCAGGAACTAACGACTAGTTTATTTAAAGTTGGGCAGATCCATGTCTGCCTTTCGAATATCATCTCCGGCTGGAAGGCGTTTCTGACAATGCTCAGCGATGAAATTCCACTTAGCAAGCGTTTTTGGCTTGGTTAGTGGAAGACCAGTATTTAAGACGTGGTTTGTCGGCTTAAATCTGTGTCCATCGCGTTCCAGCGTTGTCAGAAATGCCTGTAAGCCGGACTAGGACGCAGCTACCACTGAAAGTTTAACGCTAACTCGCACTGTTTCCAGCGGCTTTCAGCTGGCAGCACTTGCGCTTAGAAACTGGCATGCTTTAATCATGATTCATGACAAATCAACTGGCACAATACGCGTACTAGTTACTATTTTCAATTGATGATGATTAAAATGTACCAGTTTTTAAGTGGTTTTTCACTAACCAAGCACAACCCAACATCCAATTAATCAGATGAGTTGTGCCGATTCCTTTAATCCAACCGTCGCCAAAAAGTCCGGTGATTGTACCAAACTAGTGCGCCGGATGCTAATGCAAGGACTAGTAACACGATTACATTAATCCATGTAGCACTAGCTGCAAATGAATAAATCAGGACACTATAACTCACAATGACAATCATACCAATGACACTGCAAACCAATAAGTTGAGTAACAAGCCAAAGTTGCCGCCACCCCGATTGAAAAGCTGCGTCACATTCGTCCAGTTCGTCATGCGTAATTGGTAATCCCGTTTGAAATAGTGTTGCGCAGCTAAATACGTGCCCCAAGCGATACCCAATATCAGTGCCACGTCCAAAACTAAGAATGCGTGAACAGCGATTCCGATGACGAGCGCGATCGTTGCGTTGATTGCGACTTGGAACCAATAGCCGAGATAAAACTTTTGCCGTAAATACCGGGCTAATGGGATGGGCAGTGCGCTCACAAAGCAAAGTTCATTTTATCCAATGAAATCAGATTACCAACCAAAGATGTTTGATTGACATTGATAATGGCCCCCGCCATCCCAGCGACGAACCAGACACCGACCCAGTTAAGGGACAACTGACTCCAGTTAGCTCTCGACCCCGAAAACAGAACACTCCCCACGAGAATCATCGGTAACAGGATTGAGTTGGTAAACAATTGTAACGCCAAACTCGGCTCTTTTAGGAGCTGCCATTGATAGGAACGTAAGATTTTATTAAGGTTATGCTGCCGCGGATGCCGACGCTGCCGGTTGGCTGTTAACACGGTGTTCACTTGGGTCAACTGTTCGACCAAATGCAGCAAGACGAAGCGCCAAGTCAAGGTAAGCACTACCAGTAAAGCGACAATTAAGCCGACCCACGTCAATACGCTCTCAATCGTCAATGGCGTCATAAAGGCTTTGTAAACGGGCAAGAATGGTGTCAGCACTGTACGATCCATCCGCGTGCCTGAATCTGCCGCAGAACCCCGATTCATCAGTAAAATACCGACAAATACTAACAGCGCGTTTAGGCCTAACATAATATTCATCACCATTTTTTGATGGGTGCGAAATACCTTAAACTTGGTCAAGCCAAAAACAATCAGGGCACACCCACATAGAATCAGGCCTAAAATCAGGGCATACATCAAGATTGCCAGTACGATTCCCAGTCCCACGAAGTATCCTGCCTGCGTCATCGTCATCACAAAAATCAACGGTAACGGAATCGTAAACGGCACCGTGTTGAAGATCACAACTAAAATTTTACTCAGAAAGATTTCCTGGTTACGAAACGGCAATGGCAAGTATTCAGCGAGGTCATTACCGGCAAAAAAGACGTTATAAATCCCGGCAATGCTCTGCGAAATTCCTAACAAAATAAATAATGCGACATAAAACGTAAACATGCCGGGGAGCTTACTGAAATCAATGGCGACCATCGTCAGCCCATAGACGCCCAGAAACATTAACGCGTTCAAGTAGAACTGCCGCATTAGTTTCTTACTCAGGGCCGAGCCTGACATTCCTTTTTTGCGTAACCGTTCCGTCAGTTGCGGATTCACTAATCTGAGATTAACAGCCAATAACACGCGTAACTGCTGGTTATTCATCTGGCTCACCCTCAATCGCATCCACTAAGACCCCATTCGTCGGGCGTCCTGCCATTTGGAGATAAATGGTCTCCAACGATTGTTGCGGATGTTGCGCTAACAACGCTTCGACCGTGCCGGTATAAATGAGTTGGCCCTGCTTCAAGATTGCTAACTGGTCGCATAACTGCTGAGCGGTATCCAAATTATGCGTCGAAAAAATCACCGTTTTACCCTTGGCCGCGTGTGCCTTCATCAGATTTTTCAAATCAAATGCCGCTTGCGGATCTAATCCCTGCATTGGCTCATCCAGAATCCAGATGTCGGGATCCGGAAGCAACGCGCCAATTACGATTGCTTTTTGCCGCATCCCGTGTGAATAGCTGGCCATCGGTTCTTCAGCATGTTCAGCCATATCGAATAAGGCCATCAATCGTTGCCGGCGCTGTTGGACCTCTGCCTCAGATTTTTGATAAGCTGCAGCAATCAAATCCCAGTACTCCGTCGCTGACAATTGTAGGAAAATATCAGGCGTATCCGGCACGTAGGAAATCTTGGCTTTGACCGCCAACCGCTGCTGTGCAAGGTCTAAGCCATCAACCGTGATCGTGCCACTCGTGGGTTGGATAATACTTACTAGGTTTTTGATCGTCGTTGATTTACCAGCACCATTATGGCCTAAAAGTCCAAAAATTTGGCCTGGTGCAATGTTCAGGTTGAGCTGATTTAAAGCCGTTTTATCCCCATACCGCTTCGTTAAATCGTGAATTTCAATCATCTGGTTCGTCCCCCTCCAGGTATCAGTTAAGCTTTATTATACTATACTGAGTGCCTTTATAACTTCGCGGGTCACGCAATTAGGATTTACATCATTTGCTCGGTCTAAGTGATGAATTGTTTTCTCAACAAACTAATGCTTAGCTTTGGATTGGCCGCGGTATTAAGACCTTTGGGTGACAGTGTCCTCGGTGTTTTTTCGCAACGCCCTGTTTTGGATGTATTAACGTTTTCCACGACGAATGCGCAAAACACGCTAAATATCGGCGGAAGTTTCCCCACTCGAGCTATTCTCTTCCCACAAAAAAAGATAAGGCAGCAAAAAATAGGGCGGCAAACCAAATTGTGGTTTACTCCCCTATTCATATTGATTTAATTGCAGCCTGACCTGATAACTGCAGTGTCATTCAGCTGTTTTAATGGTCGCTGAAAATTGAGGCTGACACCAACACGTTACAGTTCATGCCCTGTCGACCATCCGACATCTTTTCAAACGAAGGCAACGGCTCACTTTTCCAAGTCTCAACAAGGCGCGTTGCTCAAGTCACACCAACTCAACTAGTTGCGCCGATTTTTGAGTAACGCCCCTAACCCGACCAACAAAGTAGCTGCCGTCAAGCCCAGAATCTCGGCCGCCACACTAGCTTGCCGGTCATCACCAGTCTGCGGTAAAGTCGCTTGCTTGTGAGTTTGAGCTTGCTGCCGAACTGGCGCTTGCGTTGTCGATGACTTGATTGACGCCGTCGACTGTACGGATTTGGCCATTGCAGCTGGACGCTTGTTTTCAGCCGTATGACGCACGCGCGTTGATTGCTTTCTTTGCAGCGTAACGACCTGGCGTTTAGCTTGAACTGACTGATTAACTCGGTCAGCTTGCTTGGTCGCACTAGTTACTCGCTTAGTTTGAGCCGTTTGATTGACCTTCTGCTGTGTACCCGTCTGCGGGGTTTTCTTCGCCGGTGTGATTTTATCCGGCGTCGTCACCGTAACAGTCTTATTAGGCGTTTTAGGCGTCTCACCAGGGTTGGGTTCATCCGCCACGTAACGAATCGTTTGGACATCGTCACCACTTGTTGGGGTCACCGTAACTGCTGGAATTCCGGCCACCGTGGCTCGATAGCCAGTAATGCTTAACGCGGGCACGCTAGCAAACGTGCTGCCAGCGTCACTTGATGACCAGGCCCCCGCCGTCACGTCACCAGTTACTTTGTCGATCACATCAGCGCGGCTAAACGTCAGCGTCCTGACCGTATCGGCATGTAGTTGTTTGCCGGTACCATCTTGATAACGCACCGTTTGCGTAATCGTCTTAGTAGTCGTTGTTGCATCCGTCCCGTGTACTAAACGAACGAGATAGTGTGTCGCAACCCCGTCATGATTAAAAATCAATCCGGAAGTTGGAAAGTCGTCACTCGTTAATTCATAGCCCCGGCTCACGTAGCTGGCAATCGTCGCAGCGGTTCTATAAGCGGATGCGGTTTGATAGTCACCGGTTAAGGTCTCCGTTGCTAAGGTTTTACCAGTCGTGGCATCCACGTACGTAATTACCGCTTGTTCCGTATTCAGCGTATACGTGACGACCACATCAGTATTCTGGTCAGCAGACGTGACTGCCTCATTGCCCGCCACACGCTGTTGATCAGCGGTATAGCCCGTTATTTGCGGCGTTGCTACCGGCGTATAACGGCCAGTGGATGCCGTACCATTCAGCCAAGTGGTGTAAACAAGGGTGCCATCAACTTCATCAATCGTCGCCTTCCGATCAAAAATTAGCGTTTGGACCTGATCAGAGCCAGCAGAACGGCCATCACTAAACTGATAGTGAATAGTTTGGCTGACAGACTTGGTCAAATCTTGTACAGCCGTGCCTCTCGGATAGGTCGGCCCAGCTGGATTATCAGGATCGATCGGTTGACCCGGCGTCCCCGGTTCATCTGGTGTGACCGTAATCAACTGATGACCCAGTTTGACCATATACGTCTGCTTGACGCCATCCTGATTAAAAATCAATCCCGAAGTTGGAAAGTCGTCGCTCACCAGTTCATAACCTGCTTGGACATAGGTCGCAATTTGGTCCGCTGTCCGGTAATCAGATTTCGATTGGTAAGCGCCGGTCACTTGTTTAGTGGCCAACGTTTTGCCTGTCTTCCCGTCAACATAGCTGACAAATGCGGTTTCCTGGTTTGGTGCGTACGTCACAGTGAGCGTCGTATTCTGATCATCACTGGTAACCGCATTATTTCCAGCAATTCGTGACTGATCAGGGGTATAACCTGTAATCGTTGGTGACGTCATTGCTTGATAGACACCGCGTGCCCCATCACCCGAGGTCCAATCCGTATAAATAATAACTAAATGATCGACTTCATCGACCGTCGCAGTGCGCGTAAACGTCACCGTTTGGACATTATCGGCCGCAGCCTGACGCCCATTTTGATATTGATAGTTGATCGTTTGAAGCACGTCTTTCGTCAAATCAGTCTTTGCAGTCCCTGCTGGATAGCTTGGCCCAGCCGGATTATCAGGATCAATCGGCTGTCCCGGCGTCCCTGGTTGATCTGGTGTGACCGTAATCAACTGATGACCAAGTTTGACCGTATAAGCTTGGGTGACGCCATCCTGATCAAAGATCTGACCGGAAGTTGGATAATCATCGCTCAGCAATTCATAGCCCTGGTTCACGTAGCTCACAATCGTCGCAGCGGTCCGATAAGCAGATGCCGTGTGATAGTCACCAGATAAGCGCTGAATCGATAACGTTTTCCCGGTCGTCTCATCAATATAGGTCACGGTAGCTTGTTCTTGGTTGGCCGTATACGTCACGACGACGTTAGTATCCGAATCCTTACTGGTGACGACATCGGTACCCGCCACACGCGACTGATCAACGGTATAACCGGTCATTACCGGCGAAGTTACCGGAGCATAGGTCCCAGTTGTGTCACTGCCGTTAGTCCAGTCGGTGTAAACGACTGTGTTAGCGACCTCATCGACCGTCGCAGTGCGAGTAAACATCACCGTTTGCACATTATCAGCCGCAGCCTGACTGCCGTCCTGATAGCGATAATTGATTGTCTGGCGAACGGCTTTGGTTAAGTCATCAATCGCCGTCCCAACTGGATAAGCCGGCCCGTCTGGATTATCAGGATCAATCGGTTCACCTGGGGTTCCAGGATCATCCGGTGTCACGGTAACCAACTTGTGCGTCAGGGTGACCGTGTAAGTTTGAGGCTTCCCGTCGTTTGCAAAAATGTTTCCGGATACTGGATAGTCATCCGTTACTAAAGCATAACCCGCTTTGCCGTATTTGGCGATTGTTGCGGCAGTGCTGTAGTCAGATGTCGTTTGATAACCACCAGTTAAGGAATCAATCGATAATGTTTTCCCGGTCGTTGCATCAATATAGGTCACGGTTGCTTGTTCTTGATTGGCCGTATACGTCACCGTGATCTGCGTATTCAGGTCAGTGTTGGCGACGCCATCGTTACCGGCCACACTTAACTTATCAGCCGTATAACCCGTCATTATTGGTGACGTCACGGCTGTGTAAGTCCCGGTCCTCGCATTGCCAGTATTCCAATCCGTATAAACGACAGTATTAGCGACTTCATCGACCGTCCCACTTCGCTTAAACGTCACCGTTTGCACATTATCAGCCGCAGCCTGACTGCCGTTCTGATAGCGATAGTTGATCGTCTGGCGAATCGATTTAGTCAAGTCAGCAGTCGTTGTCCCTACTGGATAAGTCGGACCATTTGGATTATCAGGATCGATCGGTTCACCTAGGTATCCAGGATCGTCCGGCGTCACGGTAACCAACTTGTGCGTCAAAGTGACCGTATAAGTTTGAACAACGCCATCCTCATCAAATATTTGGCCAGAGGTTGGAAAATTATCACTAGCTAATTGATAGCCCAGATCAAGGTATTTGGCAATGGTGTCAGCGGTCTGGTAATCAGATAAGGTCTGATAATCCCCAGTCAAAGTTTTTGGTTCCAAGGTCTCTCCAGTGGTCCCATCGACATATGTCACGGTCGCCGTTTCCTGATTAAGCTGGTATGTCACCACAATCGTTGTGTTATCGCTAGCTCCTGTTACTGAATCTTGACCGGCAACACTGAGCTTATCGGCAGTATACCCCGTAATCACTGGCGAAACGACCGTTTGATAAGCACCAGTGATTGCGCCACTGGTTAACCAATCCGTATAAACTACCGCTTGATTGACTTCATCAACAGTGGCGGTGCGGCTAAACGTCAGTGTTTGCACATTATCAGCCACAGCCTGACTGCCATTTTGGTAGCGATATTCAATCGTTTGGCGGACAGCTTCAGTCAGATCATCGGTCGCTGTCCCGACTGGATATTTTGGCCCATTCGGATTATCAGGTTCAATTGGTTCCCCAGGATATCCAGGGTCATCCGGCGTCACCGTAACAAACTTATGAACCAAAGTGACTTGAAAGCTTTTGACAGTTCCATCCTCATCGAAGGACACACCGTTGTTCGGATAGTTATCACTAACCAACGCATAGCCATTATTCTCATAGTTCGCAATCGTGTCAGCTGTTCGATAGTCAGAAGTTGTGCCGTAAGCACCTTCCAAGGGAGCAGCCGTTAGTGTGGCCCCCGTCGTCCCATCGACATACGTCACAGTCGCGGTTTCCGTATTCGCTAAATAAACGTAGACCACGGTGCCGCCCTCATCGCTTAACGTCCCATTCGCAGCGATGCCTGTATTATCGGATTTTAAGGTGTAGCCAGTTTTAGACTGTCCAACAGTCGTATAATTCAAGTAATTAGCAGTAGTCACATCCGTCCCGTGGGTCGCACGACCCGTGTCCGTTGCTACGACATGCGTCTGTCCATCAGCATCGATGTACTCGTAACGATAGGCAACGTTCACATCACCAAGCGTTAAAGTACCGGGCGTCACGCCAATTTGATAGTTTAGATTGACCGCACTGGCATGATCGACAGTCGCGGTAATGGTTTTGGTGCCCACCGTACTCATTCCGTCTGTTAGACGATAGCTCAGTGACTCGCCATTAACGGTCCCAGAAACGGTCGCCGTCAAATTTTTAGTCGTGCCATCAACCCAATAAACCTGACTCGGAATGGTAATCGTGGCCTTAACGGTATTGATCGTCAACGTGCCATTCACATACGTGATTTGATAATTTTGTGTTGCATCGGCAGTTGTACCGGTCATGGCATACGATCCCGCATTGGTTTCAGTTGCAGTTCCACTGCCATCTGCGGTAACGGCAGTAAAGGTCAACGCATCATAATTGGTCCCACTGGTGACACTCGCCGCCGTCCCATGCGCCTGCCCATCGTAATCAACACTCGTATTGTTCACGGTTACAATTAGGGCTGCCGGCTTAATCACGAGTGTGCCATCAATCTTGGTAACGGTATAATTTTTGGCTAACAGTGCCGCTTGGTCGGCATCAGCCAATCCCGCCGTCATGGTGTAAGAGCCGGCATTGATTTCAGTTGGCGTTGTAAAATCAAATTGATCATACGCCGTTCCACTAGTGACACTGACGCTGGTCCCATGGGTCTTACCATCGTATGTCACGGTGGCATCAGCAGCCGTCAGTGCTAGTGGCGCGGCCGTCACTTTATTACTGGTTTTGGTGAACACTGACGATGCGTCGAGAACGTAATTGGACCCCAGTGCCGCTTGAATGGCAGCTCGCCCGGCTGCATTTAAGGTCATCGTGTATGACCCAACATCGGCACCCGTTAAATTGGGTTCAGTGCCTTGGTAAGTGTCCGTGAAATCTGCTGCAGTCAAAATGGTCTGATTAGCCTGGCCAGCGATATCGTCACTTGCCGCGGTAATGACGCCATTCTTGATTTGGAGAATTATTTTACTTGAGCCATCCCTGACCGTTACTTGTGGCAACATTGTCAGTGAACCAGAATATTCCTGAGAAGTTGCCGCCATCAACAAAATATTTCCAACACCTTCGTTTGTAATGGTTGCTGGCGAAATTTTGACGGTAAAGGTATAGGCTGAAGCATCCGCTGAAAATGTTGGCACATAGTCATCTAAGTGGACATCGTCCGCAATGTCATAGTAAGTCGCATATTGCCGAATAACGTCAGCCATCGCTGATTTTCCAGCAGCACTCAATGTAAAGGCGTAAGTTCCGACTTGATCAAGCTCTGCCAAATCGGTATCGCCATTATAATTCGTGACCTGGCCGTTGACATCCTTATAAGCAATATCAAAATAATCTTTAACATTGCCTACATCCATAAATAATAAATATAATAGATTGACTTTTTGACCGTTCGTATCCGTTAAATAATTACCAGCTGCATCTTGAATATAGTAAGCGATATCATTATCCGGGTTAGCTTTATCCGGGTTAGCTATTGGTCCACTAATATGATCACCCAAATAATTCAGGGCCGCGTTATTCACATGATAGGTCATCGTGACAGTGCCCTTGGTCGCCAGTGAGACCGTCGCCTGGGTTTCATCCACGCTGGCTACCGCCGATACAGCCTGAATGGCTGATTTAGTCGTCAGTGATGTGCTGGTGGTTGTCGGCGTTAAACTTAGCGCGGCCATTGTTGCATTCGTCCGCAAACGCGTCATTGGCGTCGTGCTAGAATCTACTGAGGCATTGACTGCAACATCTGATTCTGAGGCGGTATCGCTTGCCTGTTCACTAGAGCCGCTGTCCTTCGAACTATCCGTTGTCATGTCAATCGTGGAATTACCTGCAGACGGGTTCTCTTGATTACTCGTATTTGAATCGTCCTTAGTACCTTGCGTCGTTGCCGGGGTCGTCGCACCCGAGAACACACTAGTCCCCGTTAATTTAGCCGTAGTAGCCTGATTAGTGGTCGCAACACTGGCTGAATCAGCTTTTGAAGCCACCGTCGATTGCGTGTCACTTGTTTCAGATTGGGAAGCGGCCGTGTCACTCGAAACCGCTGCGGTTGTATCCGCTTTAGTATTATCGCTGGATGCATTTACCGTACTAGTCTCATCCGTTGCAGTTGTCGCCATTTCATCCCCGGTTTTAGTCGCAGTCCTCGACGAATTAGTGGTGGCATCTGTCTTAGCCCCGGTGCTTCCTGAATCAATTTTAGTCGCTTCATCAGACTTTGCCGTCGACGTTGTCTCCGCCACAGTGCTTGCCGTGGCAGCAGTATCCGCTTTCTCAGTCGTCGACGAAGCCCCTGACTTTAAAACCACGGTCTGGCTCTTGACCGTGGTCGCACTCGCACTGACATTGCTGCTACTTTCGGCGTCATCCGCAGCCGTACTAGTTGCCGCTTTGACTTGTTCCACCTGACTAAACGTTAAACCAAGTCCAACTGAAAACACCGTGATGCCGGCAGTTACCCAACGCCGGCCAGACTTGTAAAGTTTAAAATGCGTCTTACTTGTTAAACCCATTTGATTGAATCGATTTTTCATGATACGGCCTCCAAAGTTCGAACATATGAGGATAATAAGTGAGCTAAATTAATCAATCGATATTCGCACTGATTGCGAACGTTTTGATGTGATTTAATCCCCAGTTTTAATTATAAAATAGCTACTCAATTGACCCCTTCAATCATTAGTATATGTTCAAACAGGTGGAAATAACAAGGGTAAATATTAACTTATGTGGCAATATTGTTGACCAATGGTATCGATTAACGTTATAACGCTGTTACTTTATCTACCAAACTCAGGTCTAGCCTCATTCTTCGGATGCTTCGTTCATTCAACATCGTTACCAGATAAACTGTTATTTTTCGATTTGAACCGCACCAATCACTTCTTGTATTCTGAGATTAATTCGTCGATTATCACAATTTGTACGGCCACAGAAGATGACGACTTCTCGCTAGTTGGATTCTAAAATCGGGACGAAAAATAGATCACCACAAAAAAGTGCTGATCGATTTTAGATATGAGGCACAACCAACTATTGGCGTCCTTTCCATAAGAACAGAAGTGTCTGAGGCTGGCCGAGTAAGCGGACCAGTCTCGCAGCAGTCCAATCCAAAAATTATGGCTTTTGCCTTAAATTACGGCTTGCTGATAGCATCTCGTTTCTGTTGGAATCTTTATCTGCAAGCCGGATCACAGGTGCTTCGCTGACATGGCAGTCAGTATAAAGTATAGCTTGAGTACGGCCGGACATGACAATCCCACATGAACACTAAATACGCATCTGTCTACCTTTAAACATGAATAAGACTGAAGCCACTGTCAGAACAATTAACAATAACAAAACACCTAGATTACCTCCTGTTGTTCCTTGAAATGTACTAAATAAACTGGCCACGATGGTTGTACTCATCGCACCAACAAACTGCTGGAGCGTATTCAAGATACCATTTCCATCTGTTTGTTCAGATTTTGTTAGTTGCGATAAAGCCACTGCCATCAGATTGCTCGCCGCAAAACCAACACCCATCATCAATACAACATCAAACATTAATAGCGCCATAAAACTGGCCCGAGAAAAATAAACAGTTGTCAAAAGAATCCCAATAAACGTTAGCATTAGCCCTAACAAGATTGGGCGATAAGGGCCAAATCGATCCATGATAATGCCGGACAAAGGGGCCAAAACTGCAACCAGAATTGCACCGGGAAACATAAAAAGGCCTGATAGTGCGGCAGAAACATGTAATCTAAGTTGTAAATAATTCGGGAGAATGAAGGATAAGCCCAAAACAGTTGCTTGAATCGCTAACACACCAAATAGTCCAGTAACAAATTGACTGTTTTTAAAAATAGTCAAATTGAGAATTGGTTTGTTTCTGTTGAAACGATAAAAAAATCCAAAACTGATCAAGCTGATGAGGCCCAAAAACCAGGATAAGTTTTCTATAGCTAGCAATAATGTAGATAGGCCAATTGCCAAGCAGAGAAAACTAATAAAGTTAAATGGTTCCCCTCTCTTGTGACTTTCATATCCGATGCCATCCACACCTAAAAATAGAGATAGGACTAAAAATGGAAGCAAAAATAAAAAAATACGACGCCAGTCAAATAACGAAAGCATCAAGCCACCATATGTTGGACCAATTGCGGGCGCTAAAGAAGTGGTCATCGTTGCAATCCCCATCATTAAGCCCCGTTTACTTTTTGGTGCGTAATTCAAAATGATATCAAACATTAGTGGCAGAGCTATCCCCGTTCCGACTCCTTGAATGATCCTTCCAAGCACAAGAACTAATAAACTTGGAGAAAGAAAATCCAGGAGTACGCCTAAAGCAAATAATAAATTGGCAGTGATAAATAGGCTTTGAATTGAAAAATTACGAACTAAAAAAGTTGAAATTGGAATAACGATTGCTAGTGCTAACAAGTAGCTAGTCGTTACCCATTGAATTGTTGCACTAGTGGTGTTGAACTCAGCCATTAGAGTTGGAAAAGTAACATTCATGGATGTTTCAATCAAGACTCCTGCAAAGCTCATAATCGCTGTCGCAATGATTGCTGGTACGACTCGCCATCTTTTATGATTCATAATCGACTGCCTCCAAATTATTCAATGCAAATTTTTCTTTGCAAATTCATCATAACTTGGATATTTTGAAAATAGAAGTAGGCACTTTTTTGTTCGATAGTTTCCAAAAAGTAGCAACTAACCAAAAAGTGCGTCCTTTACGAGGCTGCTAATTTAAGTGGCTGCCCGCTACAATATTAACCAGCAATCTGTTTTTGGCCTTTTTAAGATTAACGGCCAAGAAACGTTTTGGCGTGAGACGCATTACGTTAGCAGGCTTTCCATGAAACTTGATTTTAACGCCCAGGTCTTAACAAACTTAACACCACTGGCAAACAAGACGCGTCATCGCATCCCACACAAAAGCGTAAAAAAACAGGCCACTACAAAAATGTGATGACCTGTCCTCACCATTAGCCCAGCCTAAGCTGCAACCAATGATTGTTGACGTTGTGATTTAGCCACGACGACGTTCTGGGATACGAGCAGCCTTACCATGTAAGTTACGCAAGTAGTATAACTTGGCACGACGTACGCGACCTTGACGAACGACATCAATTGCGGCAACCCGTGGTGTGTGTAATGGGAATGTCCGTTCCACACCAACACCGTTACTGATCTTACGAACAGTATAGGTTTCGCTGATACCGGAACCATGGCGCTTGATAACAACACCTTCGAATAATTGGATCCGTTCGCGAGTACCTTCGACAACTCGTGCATGAACACGAACTGTATCACCGGCACGGAAATCAGGGATATCCGTACGAAGTTGTTCGCTGGTGATCTTTTCGATTAATTGATTTTGACGCATAATGTATTTCTTCCTTTCGCCGACATTCGTGACAACCTGGTCAGCGGAACATCGTTAATGGGCACAATAGCCAATAAATAGAATACCACATCCGCGACCGGACGTGCAAGTTTTTCTTAACTTTTTCATCGAACTGGTGCGCATACGCTATGCTTGTTCCGCGTCCGCTTTGATTTCAGCTAGCATCTGCCGCGCCTTGCCAGACAACGACAAACCCGCTAACATATCGGGCCGCCGTTCATAGGTGCGTTTAAGCGCCTGTTCTAAGCGCCAGTCATCGATTTTACCGTGATCCCCACTCAGTAAGATGTCAGGGACTTTCATACCCCGGAAATCAGCTGGGCGTGTGTATTGGGGATATTCCAACAAGCCACTCGAGAACGAATCCCCTGGTGCGGAGTCCTCATTCCCCAACACACCGGGCAACAAGCGAACAGTGGCGTCAATCATCACCATCGCACCAAGTTCGCCACCAGTTAGGACATAATCGCCTAATGAGACTTCATCCGTCACTAATGACCGAATCCGTTCATCATAGCCTTCATAATGGCCACAGATGAAGGTCAGGTGTTCTTCTTTAGCGAAGTCTTCGGCGACGTGTTGGTTAAACTGAACCCCAGCTGGATCAAGCAAAATCACGCGTCCGGGTTGCGGATGCTTCTCCTGAACACTCGCCAATGCATCAAAAATCGGTTGTGGCTGTAGCAACATGCCAGCACCACCGCCGTATGGATAGTCATCGACATGGTTATGTTTATCGGTCGTAAAATCACGGAAATTCGTCACATCCACGTTAATGACCTGCTTTTCGATGGCGTTGCCAATCATCGATTCGTGCAGCGGCCCAGCAAACATCTCTGGAAACAGGCTTAAAATATCGATTTGCATTAATCAATCAGCCCTTCCATTAATTCAACCGTCACGACCCCGGCATCCAAATCAACCTTTTTGATGACCTGCGGAATTTTTGGCAACAACACATCCGCTTGTCCGTGTGCTCGTTTAACGACCCAGACATCATTGGCGCCTGGTGACAAGATTTCCTTAATCGTTCCCAATGGCTCGTCATCAGTCGTCACGACGTCTAAGCCGACGATCTGATGATAGTAATACTCACCGGCTGGTAATTGATGCAAGGCTTCAGCGGGCACTTTGATCGTCCATCCCTTATAACCTTCAACATCATTAATATTGTCCAAGCCCTTAAAGGTCAGAAAATATAGGCCCTTTTGTTCGCGTGCTTTTGCGACTGTGACGGTAATTCCACCAGTCGTTGCATCTGGCGACTTAAACAGGACCAGCTGCTGTCCGACTTTAAATCGTTCTTCAGGAAAATCAGTCACAACGACGACCTTCACTTCACCACGAATGCCGTGGGTATTAACTAGGGTTCCAACACGATAGTAATCCATGCGTTACCTGCCTCCTCATTTCATCTCAATGACTAAGTAAATTATTCTAACATATCTGATGCCAATCAAGCACCCACTCTGACCATCCGGTAACGAACACCATTTTGACCGTCCAAATCGTTGACGGCCAGCTTACATGGTGTCACTCCGAGGATAATAAAAAACTCTTAAACAAAACATCACTGCTTCGCTCAAGAGTTTTTTTGTTGTCCGTCTTCGATCGTAAGCCGGACACGTTTTGGTCCTGAAACTCGGACACTATACACAATCGTCCGAATTGCGGAAGCAACCCGTCCCTGCCGGCCAATGACCCGACCAATATCTTCGGCGTTAACCGTCAAGTTGTATTCAAGGTACCGTGTGGTTTCCTTGAAATCGACTTGAATATCGTCCGGGTATTGAACTAACGGGGTAACAACTGTGATGATTAAAGCTTTAATATCTGCCATGATCTATTACCGCTTTATTATTTAGTGAACTTAGCTTCGTGGTACTTCTTCATGATACCGGCCTTGGATAAGATATTCTTAACCGTATCTGAAGGTTGGGCACCATTGTTCAACCAACCGAGGATATCTTCCTCTTCAAGCTTAACTTGGGCTGGTTCAGTAAGTGGGTTGTATGTGCCGACTTGGGCGATAAAACGACCATCACGTGGTGAACGTGAATCTGCGACAACAATCCGGTAAAATGGATTTTTCTTTGAACCCATCCGCTTTAGACGAATCTTGACTGACATTTAAACACCTCCCGAATTCTTTAACAGGTAATAATATACCAGTAAATCAATAGCTTGTAAAGGACTTTTTCTTGACAGGCTAAAAATTCTTACTGATTAGCGTTTGCGACGGCGCATGGCCTTGGCTAAACGCTTTTGTTTTTTCTTCTTCGTCTGACGAACCATGCGCTTCATCGCCATTTGCTGCATCTTACCGCCGATGCCGCCACCGCCATTTGCGCCGCCCATGAGGCCTTCCATACCGGAGAAGTTCCCCTTGGACATTTGATTCATCATTTTCTTGGTCTGATTAAATTGTTTGATCATCCGGTTGACTTCATGAATCGGACGTCCAGAACCGGCCGCGATTCGCCGCCGACGAGACGGATTCAGTAGGTCTGGATCAGCCTTTTCAGCTTTGGTCATTGAATAGACGATCGCACGAATATGTGCAATATCCTTGGGATCCATGTTCAGGTTCTTCATGGCCGGGTTGTTGGCCATGCCGGGAATCATTTTCATGATGTCTTCCATGTTCCCCATCTTGTCGACTTGGTCCAATTGGTCAATGAAATCGTTGAAGTCAAAGGTATTCTCCTGAATCTTCAGGTTCATTTCTTCGGCTTGTTTTTCATCGTATTGCTGTTGCGCTTTTTCGATCAGCGTCAGCATATCACCCATACCAAGGATTCGGTCTGCCATCCGGTCTGGGTGGAAGACGTCCAAGTCGGTCATTTTTTCACCTTGACCAACGAACTTGATGGGTTTACCAGTCACGGCGCGAATTGATAAGGCCGCCCCACCACGGGTGTCACCATCTAACTTGGTCAAAACGACCCCGGTGACGTCGAGCTTGTCGTTAAACCCTTCGGCAGTATTAACGGCGTTTTGCCCAGTCATCGCATCGATAACTAACAAAATTTCATCTGGATGAACTAAATCTTTGATGTTGGCCAATTCATTCATCAGCTGTTCATCGATTTGTAGCCGCCCAGCCGTATCGATGAAGACGTAATCGTTATGATTTTCTTGGGCTTGCGCCATCCCTTGACGAACGATCTCCACGGGATCGACATCGGTTCCTAATTGGAAAACTGGCACATCGATCTGCTGACCAACCTGTTGCAATTGTTCAATCGCAGCGGGCCGGTAAACGTCAGCCGCAATCATTAACGGCCGTGCGTTTTGTTCGTTCTTCAACTTCAGGGCTAATTTACCGACCGTCGTCGTTTTCCCGGCCCCTTGAAGCCCAGCCATCATGATAACGGTTGGAATTTTAGGTGATTTATTCAGTGGAACTGCTTTTTCACCCATCGTTTTCGTTAATTCTTCATCAACGATCTTCACAATTTGTTGTGCTGGATTTAACCCTTCCAGCACCTTTGCGCCGAGCGCGCGTTCGCGAACCGTTTTAACAAAATCCTTAACCACCGTAAAGTTAACGTCGGCTTCCAGTAAGGCTAACCGAATTTCACGCATCGTGGCTCGTAAATCGCTTTCCGAGATCTTCCCTTTGCGCCGTAAATTGGTCATTGCTTTTTGTAAACGTTCCGTTAGGCCTTCAAATGCCATTGGTGTCACCTAACCTTTATTATTATTCTGAGTCAGCTTCTAAGTTGACTAGTTGTTGAATCATCTTAATTAACTGGGTATCCCCATGATAATGTTGCTTAATATAGTCAGAGATCGCGTCGACTTCATGATTACGTTCCACGAAGTCCTTGTAGAGGTGCAGCTTAGCTTCGTAACCTTCTAAGATCTTTTCCGTCCGTTTGATATTGTCATACACGGCCTGCCGTGAAACGGAGAATTCCGCTGCAATCTCGCCTAAGGAATAGTCGTCAGCGTAGTACAGTTGAATATATTCTTTTTGCTTGTTCGTTAACAAGGGCTCGTAGAACTCAAATAACGAATTGATTCGATAATTTTTTTCAATTTCCATGCGGGACTCCTCACGCTCATAATCACAGACTACACACTAAATAAGAGTACCGATTTTATCGGCATTCGTCAACTATCAGTCGCGATTTCAGTTAAAAATAAATGGCAATCGTTCCCGACCGGAACAATTACCATTTATGGTCAGCTAGATACGCTTCAACAGCGATTAGCCAGTAATAATATCCTTGAACAAGCCATAAACAAAGTCGTTGGCATTAAACGGTCGTAAATCAGTGACCTTTTCGCCTAATCCCACGTACTTGACAGCGAGATGTAGCTCATTGCGAATTGCCAACACGATCCCACCACGAGCCGTCCCATCGAGTTTCGTCAGGACGATTCCGCTGACATCCGTAGATTGTTTAAACAACTTGGCTTGATTGAGGGCATTTTGCCCGGTGGTTGCGTCTAAGACCAGTAACACCTCATGGGGCGCGTCCGGGATTTCACGGGTGATGACCCGTTTGATTTTTTCCAACTCATTCATCAAGTTGACTTTGTTTTGCAACCGACCGGCAGTATCGACGAATAGCACGTCGTAATCTTCGGCCTTAGCCTTTTTGACGGCATCGAAGCAGACCGAGGCTGGATCACTCTTCTCGGCCTTAGCGACGACGTCAACCCCATCGCGTTGCCCCCAGACTTGTAACTGCTGGATGGCCCCAGCTCTAAAGGTGTCGCAAGCCGCCAACAAGACTTTCTTGCCCTGTTGCTTATACATATTGGCCATTTTACCGATGGTGGTCGTCTTACCGGCCCCGTTGACCCCAACGAATAAAATCACGGTTGGGCCACTGGCAGCCATGTGAATCGAATTATCTTCGCCTTCACCGGCTTCACCGTACATATCAACCAGCTTTTCAACGATGACGCTTGAAATTTCTTTCTTGCTCTTCGCATTCTTGAGTTTGACCTCATCGCGTAGTTCATCACTGATACGCATCGCCGTTTCGTAACCTACATCGGATTCGATCAAGGTATCTTCCAAGTCGTCAAAGAACGCTTCATCAACGTGCCGGAAGTTTGCTAAAAACGCATTGATGCGGTCCCCGAACGTCTTCCGTGACTTCTTCAAGCCGCGGTCATACCGTTCTGCTTCGGTCGGTTCGTCGTTGGCTTCAGCTTCTGTCGTCGCTGGCGTTTCAGATTCTGCCGACGTATCTTTGTTTTCAGCTGCTGGCGTGGTTTCGGCCGTAGACTGGTGGCCAGTCACGGTCTCTTCCGATTGGGTCGCTGCTTGAGAGGCGACGGACTCAACTGGTGCCGACTGACTGGCTACCGAAGTGTCGTTGGAAACCGGTACTTCACTGGTTTTGGCCGTTTCTGCTTGAGCGGCTGATTCACGTAAGGCCGCTAAAGACTGGGCCACCATCTCACTGGCCGTTAGTGGCGCAGCTGAAACGGTCGCATCCGTCGCTTCTTCATTGTCGGCGGCCGACTGCTCAGTTGGTTCAACATCGACTTGAGATTGTGCGTCTGTTTGTGCCTCAACTGTTGCTTCACGGACATCCGCTTCACTTGCAGCGACTGTTGCGTGCTGATTTTCAGCACTAGTACTGTCAGCGGCACTCGAATTGGCGCTACTTTCAGAGGTCGTCGTCTCGTTGACCGCCGTCATTGATTGTTGGGACGTCGTATTGCTAGCCGCAGAAGTAGGTGCCGACGCTTGACTCGCCGTTGCAGAAGCGGCACTAGCGGTCGAATTGGCCTGTGAGTCATCGGATTCAGGTAAGCTGAACGCCTTTTTTAACCGACTAAATAATCCCATCTGTAACACTTCCCTTTTATTTTAATTTTGATTATCTTTCAAGTCTGATAATGAGACCGAAACCATTTTAGAGACCCCAGATTCTTCCATCGTGACCCCATATAGCACGTCAGCGTGCATCATCGTCCCTTTACGGTGCGTGATAATCACGAATTGCGTACCCGTTTGGAAATCATTCAAGTACTGGCTGAAACGGTCGACATTGGCATCATCCAACGCTGCTTCGGCTTCATCCAAAATACTAAATGGCACGGGCCGAACTGCTAAAATGGCAAACAGTAACGTAATCGCCGTCAATGCCCGTTCACCACCAGAGAGCAGACTCAGTCGCTGGAACTTTTTACCAGGTGGCTGGGCCATGATGTCGACCCCACTGGTCAATAAGTGGTCCGAATCCGTTAAAATCAATTCAGCCTTCCCGCCGCCAAACATTTGCTCAAAAATCGTACTGAATTCGCTGGCGACTTGGTCAAAAGCGGTTTTGAAGCGAGTCGCCACCGTCGTATCCAAGTCAGTCATCGTTTGCAGCAGGTGTTCCTTAGCTTCCTTCAAGTCATTGGCTTGATTGTTCAAGAAGTCAAAGCGTTCCTTAACCCGCTCAAACTCGTCAATGGCACCAAGGTTGACCGTTCCAATTTCATCCAGCCCCCGTTTGAGTAGTTTCAACTGCTCGCTAATGGCTGGTAATTCAAGCGGACTGACGTCTTCTTTGGCCGCCGCAACTGTCAGTTGATACTTCTCGGCTAAATCTGCCGTCGCATGGTCGACTTCACCGGTCAGCTTCGTCTGACTAAGTTCTAAACGCCGATAGTCATCCGTCGCCGCGGCTGCTAATTGCTGCAGCCGCACTTGCTTAGTCGACAACGCTTCAACATCGTCATTGAGGGTTGCTAATTGATTTTCACAAGTAGCTTGTGCTTTTTGGACCTCCGTTTGTTGCGCTTTAGCCTTCTTTAAGACCGCATCACGCTCAGCCACGGACATCTGCTGACTGGCTAAGGTCGTTTGGATCGCAGCTAGGTCTTGTTCCGTTTGCTGCTTAGTCTGTTGTGCTTGAGCCAAATTAGTTTGACATTGCGTTAACTGTTGCTGTGTCTGCTTGACGTGCTCTTGCGCCGTAATCAGCGCTTCACGTTGCGCCTGCAGTTTAGCTGCCTGAGTCTGTTGATAGCTTTCATAGTCCGTTTGTTGTTGCTGAACGGTCGCCATCTTAGCTTGATAATCCGCTAGCTTAGCGGCGTTCTCCGCTTGGGCCTGTTGATTGCGCGCCACCAACTCATCGTAGCTGTCATCGGCTTGTGCTTGCTGCTGTTCATAGGCCAAGGCTTTGACTTGCCGACTCAGCTGAGTCTGTTCGCTCTGTGCAGCCTGTAATTGTGCCTGCACTTGGCTGAGTTGGTCCTTGAGCTGGCTGAGTTGTTGACGTGAAGTTTCAACCTGAGCTGTCAGATCCTGGTTGGCTTTCTTCAAGTCGGCCAACCCTTGTTCGTAGGTCACGAGTTCGGACTGCATTTGTTGAACATTAGCTGCAATCTTTTCAGCGGATTGCTGTTGTTGTAACAGACCGTTATCATCGTGACGCGTCGCCCCACCGGTAATCGCACCACTTGCCGCAATCGTTTCACCATCGACCGTGACCAGTTTGCACCGGAAACGGCGTGTTCGTGAAATTGCCATAGCATGATCCAACGTATCCACAATGGCAGTTGTGCCTAATAAATAGCGCTTGATTGCCATCAGTCGCGGTTCACAATCGACTAGTTCGCTGGCAACGCCTAAAACACCGGGCTGTTGTAACAGTTCGTGTTCCGTATTAACTGGCAATTGCCGTGCCGTGATTCGTTCAATCGGCAAAAACGTCGCCCGACCAGCGTGATTTTGCTTCAAGAAATTAACGACCGCTTTAGCCGTTTGTTGCGTGTCACAGACCACGTTTTGCAACTGGCCACCTAACGCCACTTCGACCGCTTTCGTGTACTGTGCTGGCACGGTCAGTAATTCTGAGACCGCACCGGCGACCCCGCTGAATTGCTGCCGGTGTTGTAAGACCATCCGCACACCCGCATAAAAATTCGTGTAGCGTTCCTGGACGGCTTGCAGGGCTTCTAACCGCGACTTTTCACGTTGCATCATCCCTGCCGCATCCAACCAGCGTTGTTGCTGAGTATCGATTTCTTCAGCGTTGTGCTTAACTTGCGCCTGTTGGGCCGTTAGTTTTGACTGTTGCTGATTGACTTGATTTTCCAGATCACGTTGGTCGCGATTATGCACGTCGACGGTTGTCTGGACCCGTTTCAAGTTCGCTTGTGCTTGAGCCAATCGTTCGGCTAATGCGCTACTCTGCGTTCCTGATTGTTGATGTTGCTTAGTTAGGTTTTTGGCTTCATTATTCAGTTCGGCCTGGATTTGCTTTTCATCAATATAAGCATTGCGTAGCTTCTCTAGCTCATCCGCCAATTGTTGGCGTCCAGCAGCGCTAGTGGCCGTTGTCAGCTCAGCAACCGTCGCCTTTAAGGTTTTAACTTGGTTTTGTTGCTCAGCCAAGGTTTGCTGCAACTGGTTCTGTTGCTCAGTTAACTCAGCAATCTGCTGCTCAGTCGTCGTCAGCGTCGCATTCAAACGTTCCTGTTCAGATTGTTGATTTTGCCGCCGTTCTGCGTCGACTCCTTGCTGACCCTGTGTATTCTCAATGGTCTTGGTCAAATCGAGATTCTGAGCGGCTAACTCATCCTTATGCTTCAAGGCAGCCGTTTGTTGCGTTTTAAGCTCGGCCAATTTGGTCGCACCCGCATCCACATCTCGCTGGTACTTGGCAACCAGTGCCTTCGCATTAGTCAGTTTTTCGTTGACGCCTTGTAACTGGTCACGAGCAATCGTCAACTTTTTGACCAGCCGTGAGCGGTCTAGATAATCATATTTTTGCTTTTGATCCTGATAGTCGCGTGCCAAGCTGGCTTGTTCTTCTAGCGGGCCTTTTTGCTGATTTAATTCAGCGATAATATCATTCACGCGGTCTAAATAATCAGTCGTTTCGGCCAGCTTATTTTCCGTCGTGAGTTTATCTTTTTTATATTTCAATACCCCCGCGACATCTTCAATAATGCTACGGCGGTCTTCTGGTTTAGCATTAAACACGGCTTCGACTCGGCCTTGTGAAATCACTGAAAATGAATCTTTGCCCAGTCCAGTATCAATCATCAAATTAGTAATATCTTTTAAACGACAGGATTGATTATTAATTAAATAATCGCTATCCCCATTACGGAAGAGTTTCCGCGTGATACTGACCTCAGCATAGTCGAGGGGGAGAAAATGATCACTATTATCAAAAGTAATCGTGACTTTCGCCATATTTAACGGTTTGCGATTCGCCGAGCCGGCAAAAATCACATCGGTCATCTTGGTGCCACGCAGACTTTTGACCGCCTGCTCACCAAGCACCCAGCGAATAGCTTCAATAATGTTACTCTTACCACTACCGTTTGGGCCGACAATTCCCGTCATTCCGGCTTGAAAATCAATTTTGGTTTTATCAGCGAACGATTTGAATCCACTGATTTCTAATGATTTAAGTTGCATTCGACACAAACTTCCTGTAATTATTAGTCGTCTTGGGTTGGTTGACTATTTAATGGCACTGATCACCGCACACGTCCATTGACTTAAACGAGCAGGCAACGGACGGCTCCGGGTTGCTTGACCGGTTGCTAGTTAGTCGCCCACGCACTGTCATAATCGCATCGCGAGTCACACGCAGACTAGGACCAGTACGTCTTCAACTGATGACAACCTGCAATTTTTGACCACTAAACGTCCACCCAATCGTTGATTATTGTTGTTGTAACTGTGAATAGGCTTGCCGGGCAGCACTCTGCTCAGCTTCCTTCTTGGAATGGCCGCGACCTTCACCGATTTTTTGACCATCGGCAACGACGGCAACCTCATAAGAACGTTCGTTAGCTGGGCCTTCCTGTTCGATCAGCTGATATTCGATGGCCACATCACCGTCACGTTGGAGGTATTCCTGTAACGTGGTCTTATAATCGAACACGCCGTCAAAACGTCCTTCATCCAGCTTTGGAAAAATCACTTGGTGAACGAACTTCAAGACGGGTTCGCGACCTTGGTCTAGGTAGAGCGCACCGACAAAGGATTCAAAAATATCACATAACAGTGAATCACGTTCCCATGCGCGGGCCTTTTGTTCACCCTTACCTAGACGAATATATTGTGGAAAGTCACATTCACGAGCAAAGCTTGCGAAACTTTCTTCGCAGACCATTGCTGCCCGTAAACGAGTCAACTTGCCTTGGGGCATGTCTTTATAACGTTTGTATAAATATTCGGATACCACTAATTCCAAGACGGCATCCCCCAAAAATTCGACCCGTTCGTAATATTTTAATTGCTGATCCTGATGCTCGTTGACGTATGACGCCTGAGTAAAGGCCTCCGCTAGTAACGCAGGATCATTGAAGACGATGCCAAAGCGTTCTTTGAGCATCGCAGCTAATTCAGTTATCATTTGAAACTTCCTTTCAGATTTTGTTTGAATGCCAGTCAATCCCAGTTGTGCTGGGGGCATCAAAAATACGCTTGTCCATGGAGACACACCGGTCAAGCCATTGCGTATCATAACATTATACTATGATTTAGGGGTTAATAACAACGTTAGCGCCTAGGTGAGACGTGATTCAGGCCAATTAAAAACAGGTACGCTGCACATCGCATACCTGTTTTTAAGGCGGATCGTCTTATTTAGCTTGATGAGCAGCCACGTAATCGACCACTTCACCGACCGTTGATAGCTTTTCAGCATCTTCATCTGAAATCTCACTACCAAAGGTATCTTCTAATTCGAGTACAAACTCGACAAAATCAATGGAATCAGCATCCAAATCGGTTTGCAAGTTCATGCTGTTGGTAATCGTTGCCTTATCAACTTCGAACCGATCAGCAATGATATCCGCAATTTTATCGAAAATTTCTTCTTTCGTCATGTAAAAATCCCTCACTAACTTGAATTCACTAAAGTATTCTAATCGTTTTCAGCAGGATTGTCTACACTTGCTTGCTGATTAGCCTGTTGATTTGCAAAATATTCCGCGACACCCGGTACGATATCGGTGCTGACCATCTGCCGAATTTGCCGGATCGTATTAACGATCGTCGGCGCTTTACTAGAACCATGCGTCTTGACAACTGGCGCTTTCAAGCCCAGTAGCACGGCACCACCATATTGCGAGTAGTCCATTTGTGAGCGAATCTCGTTGAACCCGTTCTTGAGGAGTAAGCCACCCAGTTTACCACTAATCCCGGTATTGTAGACCGCATCCTTCACGAGGCCCAGCATTGAGCGCGCGGTCCCTTCGATACTTTTCAATACCGCGTTACCCGTAAACCCGTCAGTGACGACAACATCCGCCACCCCGTTCAATAAATCGCGAGATTCAACGTTACCGATAAAGTTGACCCCTTCCGTTTGCGAAAGCAGTTCAAAGGCCGCCTTGTGTACTTTATTCCCCTTGTCGTCCTCAGTCCCATTGTTTAACAGCGCGACCCGAGGATGTTTGGCCTGCATCATCCGCTCAGCGTAGTACGTCCCTAAGACACCGTATTGTTGAAGGTTCAAAGGCTTACTGTCCGCATTGGCACCGATATCCATCATGACAAAGTTAGACTGATTGGCGTTACGGACGACCGGCAAAACGGTCACGAGTCCCGGCCGGTCAATCCCTTTGATTCGTCCGACGATAAATAAGCCAGCCGCGAGCACCGCTCCCGAATTACCGGCGGAGAAGAAGGTGTCCGCTTGCCCATCTTTGACTGCTTGGGCTGCCATCACGATTGACGAATGCTTTTTACGGCGAACCGCTCGAACTGGTTCATCTTCCATCGTAATCACTTCATCAGCGTTGATAATCTGAATCCGGTCCCGGTTTTTCAGTTGGGCGTTGATCACATCTCGTTGCCCATAGAGTAAAAAGACCGTGTCCTCAAATAAGTCCCGAGCCTGTTCAACCCCTTCAATCACTGCGTTAGGCGCGTAATCGCCACCCATAGCATCAATCGCAATTTTAATCATTGTGTCACCATTCCTCTCATCACGGTACGCGATTTGTTTGTTAATCAAGTGTTCCTACTGCTGCTAGCTTGGCGCTCAAATACGTCGCTAGCGCATGGTTCTCAGGTTCATCCTGCCAATTTGGTCGCTGAACGATGGCGTGGGCATCCTGCTGTGCCACCTGTAAGACGGTCAAATCCGCAATCGGGTCGCCGACTTTGAAGGCCGGCATCCCGGATTGTTTGACCCCCAATACGTCACCGGCGCCCCGCAGTTCCAAGTCCTTTTGCGCAAGCACAAAACCATTAGTCGTCTTGGTCATGATTTGCATCCGTTCGATTCCCTGCTGATTTTTCGGGTCCGCTACTAAAATACAGTAAGACGCCTTGGTTCCTCGTCCGACCCGACCACGCAATTGGTGAAGCTGGGCCAAACCAAACCGGTCGGCATCATAAATCATCATGATCGTCGCATTTTTGACATCCACACCAACTTCGATGACCGTCGTCGAAACGAGCAATTGAATCTCGTTAGCTTTAAACGCCGCCATCACCGCTTCTTTTTCTTCCGGTTTCATGCGACCGTGTAACAATCCGACCTTGACCTGCGAGCCAAAATACTCTTGCAAGTTTGCGGATAAAGCTTCGGCGTTCTTCACGTCTAACGTTTCCGATTCTTCAATCAGCGGGGTGACCACGTAAGCTTGCGAGCCATTGTCAATTTGCTGGTGAACGAAATTCAACGCGGAATTGGCCTGGTTACTGCGAACCCACGTCGTTTGAATCGGTTGCCGGCCAGCAGGTAGCTCGTCGATTTCTGAAACGTCCATTTCGCCGTACGCAGTGATCGCCAGGGTCCGCGGAATCGGGGTCGCCGTCATCGCAAGCGTATCAGGCTGACCACCTTTTTGACGAAAGGCCGCCCGTTGATTGACCCCAAACCGGTGTTGCTCATCAGTAATGACCAGTCCAAGGTTGGCATACTCGACGCCATCTTGAATCAGCGCATGCGTTCCAATCAACAGGTTGATCTCGCCAGCGGCCAGCGCTGCCAAGAGTGTCTTTCTGGCAGCCGGTTTGGTTGCACCCGTCAACAAAGCGACGTTAACGTCCGTGTCGGCGAAAACTTTTGCTAAATTATTGGCATGTTGTTCTGCCAAGATTTCGGTCGGTGCCATCAGTGCTGCTTGATATCCCGCCGTAATTGCCGCGTACATGACGATGGCCGCCACGATCGTCTTCCCGGAACCAACGTCACCTTGTAACAGCCGGTTCATATGTTTCGGCGACTTTAGGTCTAAACAAATTTCGTTGACGACTCGTTTTTGGGCACGCGTCAATTCAAACGGTAGCGTCTTAATGAACGCTTTTAGTCGTGAATTGTCATAGGCAATCGCAATGCCATCCGTCGTCGCGTCAGACTGCTTCAACGCCTGCATCTGCATTTGAAACAGCAAAAATTCTTCGTAGGTCGCTGAACGTCGGGCCGCAGTCGAATCCGCTTGGCTGGCTGGAAAATGCATGTCATGAATCATCTGCCGCCGGGGTAACAAGCGATATTTTGCACGCAATGGCTCCGGTACGATATCCGTAATGACCGGCGCATAGCTGTCATACGCCTGTTTGATTAATTTTTGAATGGTGCCCTGCTTCACTGACTTACTAGCAGGATAAATTGAGCCAAACGCCGAATCCGCATTATTGGGATTGATAATTTTCATCCCAGTCAAACTACTGCGCGTCGCATCCCACTTGCCATAAACCGCTAAGTCTTGCCCCGTTTCAATCTGTTTCATCAGATAAGGTTGATTAAAAAAGGTGACCATGTAGACATCGTGGTCAATCAGCAGGCGAAAATTCAAACGATTCTTTTTGCGACCAAACCGCGCCAAGACCGGTTCAGACGCCACCGTGCCTTTGAGCGTGACTTTCTCTTGATCTGCAATTTCATTGACGTCTTTGACTTGGAGATCTTCATATCGAAACGGATAATAAGTCAACAAGTCCGCAATCGTATTAATGCCGAGGGCTGCCAAGGCCTTTTGACGGGTCGGACCGACACCGCTTAACGTCGCGACTGCATCACTCAATTGTTGGGCCACGCTTGACCACCTGCCTTTCTATCAAACTCAAAATCTACCGTCATTGCAGAGACCGCTACATACATTGGTCATATTTACGTGACTGCCGCGAATTGCGGCTTACACATAGACACGACCAAGCGCGTATCTCGAATAACAGTCAATCATCATTATTATACCAAAAATTCAGTTTTACGCTTACCGCAACGGCTGACTGAACAAAAACAGGCCCCAGCATCGCTGCCAAGCCCTATTTTTGCGAAATCTTATTATTCAACTGATACGAGGAATGGATAAACCGGCTGATCACCCTCATGAATTTCAATTTCTAATTCATCATCCAAGTCTTGGACTTTGGCCGCCAATTTATCGGCATCCGCCTTAGTTGCATCTTGGCCATAAATGATCGTGACGAGCTCGCTATCCTCATCCAACATGGCTTTAACCATGTCTAATGCCGCCGTATCGCGATCAGGGTTCGTAATGACGATTTTGCCATCAACTAAGCCCATGTAATCATCTTTCTTGATTGCCAAACCATCGATGGTCGTGTCACGCACCGCATGAGTCACTTGACCGCTGACTACCGTGCTCAAAGTCTCTTCCATCGCCGCTTGGTTATCATCAAGACTGGCTTCCGCATTGAAGGCCAACATCGCAGTCATCCCTTGTGAAATGGTTTGACTGTGAATGATCTTAACCGGGACGTCAGCAACTTCTGCCGCCTGTTCAGCAGCTAAGAAAATATTTTTATTGTTTGGCAAAACTAATGCCTGCTTGGCACCACTGTCGTTGACAGCCTTGACGATATCCGCCGTACTTGGGTTCATCGTCTGACCACCAGCGATAATGTCAGTGACCCCGAGGCCTTTGAACAGCTTGCCAATCCCGTCACCGGATGAAACTGAAATAATGGCATAACCGTGCATATCAACTTGTGGTTGCGATGGCATGGCTGGTTCTGCAGTTGCTTGGGCTTCACTTTCTTTATCATGTTCCATGATAGTTTCTTGTTGAAGCCGCATGTTGTCCACTTTAACCTTGATGAGGGCACCAAAACGTTGGCCCCAAGTCATAACATCACCAGGATGTTCCGTGTGGACGTGGACCTTAACGATTTCATCGTCGTTAATGACTAACAATGAGTCACCGAGTTGGGCTAAGTAATTGTAAAAGGTATCGTAGTCAAACTTATGATCAACTAACTTACCATCACCAATTCGAACCATGATTTCAGTACAGTAACCGTACTTAATATCGTTCGGATCTAATTGGCCCTGGACACTCTGATGATGAGCAGCATCGATCATTGAATCCATTTCAGCATCGTCTGGCACGTAGTCTTGCGATTCATCGACTTTACCACTCAGCGAGTCACTGAAGGCTTCTAAGACAAAGGTCAACCCTTGACCACCAGAATCAACGACACCGACCTGTTTTAAGACAGGCAAAAGGTCTGGCGTTGATTTTAATGCCGCCTCAGCAGCAGTAACCACAGCATCCATCACTTCACAAATATCATCGGTCGTTTTAACAGCCTCTTTACCAGCACCAGCGGCTTTGCGAATTACTGTTAGGATTGTGCCTTCAGTGGGCTTCATAACAGCCTTATAGGCGGTCTGAGCCCCTGCAGCGAGTGCATCCGACAAATCAGTCGCCGTTAAGACGTCTTTATCAGCAACCGCCTTTGAAAAGCCGCGAAAAATTTGCGATAAAATAACCCCAGAGTTGCCGCGAGCACCCATTAAGAGTCCCTTGGCTAACGCTGACGCTAAATCGCCGACTTTGGTGCTAGTTTCTTCACGTTCATACTTGGCACCGCTGGCCATTGATAGGCTCATATTAGTCCCGGTATCACCATCTGGTACCGGAAAGACGTTCAAAGAATTAATAAATTCAGCACGTTGGCTCAGCTTTTGTGACGCCGCTTGCACCATTTTGCCAAATTCAAGATTAGTAATCGTGGTGATTTTCAATTTCAAAATTCCTCCTTGGCTTCCACCAACTTCAATTTAGTCGTTCATTACCCGGACACCTTGGACAATGACGTTGACCGAATTGGCCGTAACGCCAAGCATGTTTTGTAAGTTATATTTGACCTTGGCTTGGACATTGCGTGAGACTTCTGAAATTTTGGTCCCATAACTGACGATAATGTTGACATCGATTGCCACCCCATTATCCTCTTGGCGAACAACCACACCGCGCGCATAGTTTTCGCGGCGTAAAATTTCATTAACGTTATCACGGATCTGGTTGCGACTTGCCATACCGACAACACCGTAGTTATCCGTTGCAGCGCCCCCAACGACCGTCGCGATAACATCATTATCAATATCAATGGTTCCAAATTGGGTTTTGATTTTGACAGCCATGAAAATAGCCTCCTTGTTTTAACGCGTTCATTTACGATAGTTTATCATAGCACAACCACTCTTGAAAGAAAAATTAAGCGACTGCTTATCGGAAGCCCGGAAACTGGGAATTTAGCAGTAAAGTAAAATTACTTGATAGAAATGTATTGCAACCTTCATTAATCTATGATAAATTATTCTAGTGAATGATAAAGACGACCTTTTATCAATGATTACCGAAGGAGGCAGATCAACATGGCAAAAGACTACGTTACAGGCAAGCGGACGCACTTTGGTAACACGCGTTCCCACGCTTTAAACCACAGCCGCCGCAGCTGGAAAGCTAACTTGCAAAAAGTTCGCATTTTAGTTGATGGTAAACCAAAGAAGGTTTGGGTTTCAGCTCGGACTTTGAAATCAGGTAAAGTTACGCGCGTTTAGCGCAGCAAATCGCCACCACAATTTTTTTGTGACTGGCGTTTTTTGTTACCTAAAATCAGGTTTTCACGATCATTTTTTTATAAAGTTTATAATTTCAGTTTCTCAAAAAGGACCAGGTTAGTCGTTGTTGTACAACGGTCAACTCGGTCCTTTTTTCATGCTAATTTGATTATTTTTTCAGTAACACTACTTAAGTTTTCTGAAAGGCTTGATCAATTCAATTAAGAAAACGTCAGGATAGCCCAGCTCAAGACTTCCAAGCAGTGCCTAATCGCTCACCTGGTCATCTTTACTTTGAATCACCGCTAAAACACCCGCATCAAAGCTGAAATGGCCAGTATCACCACTAAACTCGTTGCTGGCCCATGAGATTGGGTAGTCATTATGGGCCGCTTTCAGCTGGTATTTTTCATCCGACAACGTCAGGTGCATCGGCATCATCGGCACGAACGCCAGATATTTTTTATCCGCTTCCTTTTGGATCTCATACTCACCCGGCAAAAAGAATTGCACGCTATTCTGCTTATCAATCAATTTGATTTGGGGTGCCCACTGCCGAAAGACGGGGTCTAAAACCAGCCACAAATTGGCTAAAAGATGGTCTAAACGGCCACCCGTAGCCCCATAAATGTGCACGGCGGTCGGGTTTAACTGTTCAAAGATCGACTTAACTGCTAACTGGGTATCGGTGTGATCCTGGTCGGGTTTGACGATAATCGTCCCTGCCAGTGCCTGCTTGACCGTCTGTAATTCGGCTTCATCGATCGAATCAAAATCACCAACGACCATCACTGGCTGAATGCCACGTTTGACCAGTCGTAGTGCGCCCCGGTCCGCGCCGACCCAGTCCCCAGGAATCGCCGTCAAATCGACCGGATAATTGGCAGTCGGCCCACCCACTAATAAATTAATGATGGTCGTCATTAATTGGTCGCCACCTTCAAATCTTGAATCCGTTGCGCCGGATCCGTGCTATTGTAAACGTATGAACCGGCCACAGCGACCGTTGCACCCGCATCATAGCAAGCTTTGACCGTCTGATCGTTGATGCCACCATCGACTTCGATATCGAATTGATAGCCCTGTTGTTGCTTGATTTCGTTAAGCGCCGCAATCTTAGCAACCATCCGGTCCAGAAAATGTTGGCCACCAAAGCCAGGGTTGACGGTCATAATCAAAACCTGGTCAACTAATGGCAGTAAGTCAGTAATCATATTAAGTGGTGTGCCAGGATTAACAACCACTTCGGCTTTGACGCCCGCATCCTTGATCAATTGTAAGGCATGGTAAATGTGGCGCGTACTTTCAACGTGCACGCCAATCAAGTCCGCACCGGCTTTGGCAAACTGACCGACAAACCGTTCTGGTTCCATAATCATCAAATGACAATCTAACATCAATGACGTGACGGGCCGTAAGTCCGCAACCGTCCCCATGCCAAAAGACAAGTTCGGCACGAATTGGCCATCCATAACGTCGATATGCAAGGCATCCGCACCAGCATTCTCGGCCATCTTAACATCATGTTGTAGGTTTGCAAAATCTGCACTCAAAATTGAAGGGGCAACTTTAATCATTAATCTCACTCACTTTTTTTATTTTTTCTTGTTATAAACAACTTTTTTATTTTTTCTTGTTATAAACAACTTTTTTATTTTTGATAGTTTCGTAAAACTGCAAATAATTCTCATAACGACTGGCTAAAATCTCACCGGCATCCAATGCTTGTTTGACGGCACATTGGGGCTCGTTGATGTGCACACAGCCCCGATATTTACAATCCGCACTCAGGCGGACAAACTCTGGGAAGTAATGCGTCAATTCGTTGGCCGCAATATCAAAGACTTCATACGATGAAAATCCTGGCGTATCAGCAACTAGGCCACCTGCAATCGGAATCAAACTAACTTTACGCGTCGTGTGTTTCCCACGGTTGAGTGCCTGAGAAATTTCACCGGTCGCTAAATCTAAGCCCGGCTGTAAGTGATTCAGTAAGGTCGACTTACCGGCACCCGTCTGGCCCATCACGACCGCGACATGGTCCGTCAACGCCGCCTTAACCGCTGCTAACGCCGATTCTGAGAACGCTGTGCGTTCGCAAATCACTTGATAGCCAATTTTGCGATAGGCTTCCGCTAACGTTAGTCGGTCTTGATAGACGGCATCCGTCAACAAGTCCGTTTTTGCGAAATACAATAACGGTTCAATGCCAGCGACGGCCAGCGCTACCAACTGCCGATCAAGCAAATTGGTTGAAAATTCCTGTTCCGTCGTGGCCGTCACCACGATGCCTAAATCAACATTCGCTACCGGCGGCCGCACCAATTGGGTTTGCCGCTCACGAATTTTTAACACGTAACCTTCCTGAGGCGTTGGGGCATCAAACTCCACCACGTCACCCACGAGGGGTGTAATCTTACGTTTCCGGAAATTGCCCCGCGCCCGGGTCCGATACATTTGGCCATCCGCATACACGTCATAAAACCCGCTTAGCGATTGCCGAATTTGTCCAATTTTCAAATTAGCACCACCTTATTTTATATTTGGTACGGTCCACTTTTCTATATTGTACCAAAAAAGTCATGCGTTGCGCATGACTTTGACTTATTTTGTTGCATTTTCACTGGTAATATTGTTCTTTTCCATAATGGTGACCCCGTTGCGGACAATCCGGTAACGCCCCTTCGTGTCACCGGTCAGCTGAAATGGTAAACTGATTTTGGTCGACCGCATGATGGCAATATCGCGATAGACCGTCTCAATCATGTGGGTGTCATCATACAGATAGATTTTCACATCATTTGCCGCAGAACTACTCGTGGACAACGCCTTGTACGGAATCGTCACTTTGACATAAAAATTCTTCGGTGGCGTTGTATGATCATCAGATCCGCGTGACATGGTCACCGTCACTGTCGACCCAGTGCGGACGTTGCCGCCGCCATCTGGATCCTGATCAAATGAATAGCCAGATTTCTGCTCACTTGAATAACCCTGTTTGAAATTGATATTCAAGTCATTCGACCGCGCATAGTCCAAAATGTCACTGCGGCTCTCGCCCGTTAAATCTTTCAATTCGACATACCGGCTACCGGCACTGACCGTAAACGTCACGGTCGTGTCTGTCGGCATCACCCGACTACCCGCAACGACATCTTGACTGATGATTTGGCCAGCGGAGACTGATGACGTACTGTAGGTCTCCTTGACCTTAAACCCCGCCGAAGTCAACGTTTGGCGGACGTCATGATAATTATCATTGACATAATTACCAAAGCTCATCGGCTTCGCGCCGTTACTGACGACCAGGTTGATGCGTGAATGTGACTGCACCTTGGATGCCTTGGCTGGTGTCGACTTAATGACCTGATTTTTACGGACTTGATTACTCTTGGCATGTTGCACCTTACCAACAGTCAAGTTATGCTTTTTCAATACCTTGGTCGCCGCGGCTTGACTCATGCCCGCCACATTCGGCACCTTAGTCGTCTGTGGCCGACTCAGTTCAAGACCAACAATCACGGCAATAACCAGTAGCAGAACGACGGTACCCCAGAAAATGATGCGGCGCCGTAACGGATGACGTTTAGACCATGACCGCGTTGGTAGTGGTGCATCATCATCGTCATCATGAGTGGCTTGGTGAGCATCAGTATCATGAGGTGCTGATTTAGCTTGTTGCGCAATTTTGTGTGCGACAACCTGTGTCTTACCATCCTGATTGGCGGCAATCGCTGCTTGGATATCCGCACTCGGCATGATTTTCGTCTCGTCATTGCCAATATCTTGCGGCACAAAGCGCTTCTCTCCTGCCCGATCTGCCGACAAAACCGTCAATAAGTCGGCGGCCATATCTTCTACCGTGGCATACCGTTCACGGGGATCCTTCGTCGTTGCTTGAAGTACAACGTTTTCTAGCGCTTGCGGAATATCAGCATCGAATTCTCGGACCGATGGCATCGCGTTCTGAAAGTGCTTGAGCGCGATTGAGACCGCCGTCTCCCCTTTGAAAGGTACCGAGCCGGTCAACATTTCGTATAAAATAATTCCTAGTGAATAAATATCTGACTGCTTAGTTGCCATACTACCCCGCGCCTGTTCCGGCGACAAGTAATGTACGGACCCCAGAATCGTATTGGTTTGGGTCATCGTATGTTCAGACAAAGCGACGGCAATCCCAAAGTCCGTAATTTTGGCATTTCCCTGCTCATCAATCAAGATATTTTGTGGTTTTAAGTCCCGATGAATAATATTATGCGCGTGGGCCGTTGCCACGGCACTCAATATTTGCTCCATAATGTCGATAACTTGCTGCAATGGCAGTGGAAAGTTCTCTTTAATATAGTTCTTGAGATCCATTCCTTTAACGTATTCCATTACAAGGTACTGCATGCCATTCTCTTCACCGACATCGTACAAACTCACAATGTGGGGATGTACTAATTCAGTCGTTGCTAGCGCTTCACGTTGAAATCGTTTGATCGTTTTCGGATCATCCCGTAAGTCTAGCCGGAGCAATTTGACCGCAACATCACGGTCTAATATTAAGTCATGTGCCAAGTAAACATTGGCCATCCCACCTTCACCTAAGGACCGGACGATACGATACCGTCCGCTAAGGGTATAGTTGGGTGTCATTTACTGGCCACCTCACCATCAAGTGCCATAATCAGGGCGGTAATATTATCCTTACCGCCAGCTGCGTTCGCTAACTTAATCAAAGTCTCACACTTCTGCGTCGCAGTTTGCTGCGTTGCTAACACTGTGGCGAGTTGGTCGTCAGTCACCATATTAGTTAAACCATCTGAACATAGCAATAATTGATCGCCGGCCTGCATCTGGTACAGATTAGTATCAATATCCGCGTCTGGCGAAATCCCGAGTGTCCGCGTAATAATATTCTTTTGTGGATGTTCGCGCGCTTGTTCGGCGGAAATTTCACCACGTTTGACAAGTTCGTTGACTAACGAATGGTCTTCCGTGAGCTGGTGTAATTTGCCGTCACGAAAGAGGTACCCGCGACTATCACCGATATTAGCCATCAAGAATTTCTGATCAAACAGGAGTGCTGCAACCATCGTCGTGCCCATCCCATTTAAGTCCGAAAACTCGCGCGCTTTTTCGATAATGTGTTGATTTTCGTCCTGAACCTCGCTGGCGAGCCATTTGACAGCATCGTTGGGTTCTTGAAACGTCGTATTTTCAAACCGAAAACCCATGTGCGACACGGCCATCTCAGAAGCCACGTCGCCCCCTTGATGACCGCCAATACCATCCGCTACGATTGCAAAGTTGATTCCTGCTTTGTTTTGGAAGAAGCCGACATAGTCCTCGTTTTCATCACGCTTTTGGCCAGTATCCGACCGGTATGCAAAATCCATTGTTTACCACTCCACCATTATTTTTTTCGTAAACAAGCAATGAAAAAGCCGTCAGATAAATAGTCGTCTGGATAAATCGATAACGTTTTATCCGTCCGGTCAGCTTTTAAATCTTGCTCGGTTGGCGTTGTTTGCAACTCAAATTCGGGATGGTCAGCTAAGAATTTCGCAATCACATCCTGATTTTCCTGTTGCAAAATCGTGCACGTACTATACGTCATGATACCACCTTTTTTCAAGGTTGGGGCGACCGCCGCCAAAATCGCAAGCTGAATCTTTTGCAAGTTCAGACTGTCTTGTAACTGTTTTTCGTAGCGAATTTCTGGTTTACGCCGCATTAATCCTAACCCTGAACATGGTGCATCAACTAAAATGCGGTCAAAGCTTTCGTCATCGAATTGGGTTTGAACCTTACGAGCGTCCAGTTCAGTTGCGGCCACACGGTCAGCAACGTGCATCCGTGCCGCATTTTGGCCAATCAGGCGCACTTTATTGGCGTGAATATCCAGTGCGACCACTTCGCCACCAGCATCCGCATCCAATTCAGCTGCAATCTGCGTCGTTTTCCCACCAGGCGCAGCACAGGCATCTAAGACTTGGTCACCAGGCTGCACATTCAAGGCTGGTACCACCAGTTGGGCACTCTCATCTTGAACCGTAAACATGCCATAACGCATTGCTTCGGTATTGATGGCCTGTCCATCCGTGACCACTAACCCGAGTGGCGAAATCTTGCTTGGTTCCACTGTTAACCCGTCGTTGGTTAAAGCGGTCGTCACGTCTGAAACCGTTGATAAGGCCGTATTGACCCGCAACGACTGCTTGGCCGGTTGGTTCAACGAAGCAATAATCGCTTCCATCTTAGTCGCGCCCAACTGCTGCCGCAATTCTTGAATCAGCCAAACTGGCATACTATAAGTGACACTCAACCGCTCATCGGGGTCTTCAATCGTGTCGAATGCAGGCAGCCCACTCCGATCCATTTGATGCAAAACGCCGGTCACAAAACGCCGAATCCCAGGATGACCCTTCACTTTGGCAATTTCAATCGTTTCATTGAAAACGGCCCGTTGTGGAATTTTGTCCAAGTATTGCCATTGGTACAAGGCGCTCAATAACAATTCGCGTATCCACGGATCGAGTTGATGCGGATGGCGAACAAAGGGTTTTAACCAAAACTCTAAGGTCAACCGATGTTGAATGACGCCGTAAACCATGTTGGTCAATAAATTGATATCACGTCGATCCATGCGGTGTTCATTGATCAATTGATTCAATTGTAAGTTTGAATAAGCCCCATTTTTGATTTTTGCTAATGCCGCTACCGCTAACCAGCGGGGGGTGTTGTCAACTGTGCTCATTTACGAATAACCTGCTCTCCGGTAGCAAATTTATCTGCTGCCCCATTTAAAAAGTCTGTGATCGTCATCTTCGGTTTGCCAGCAGGTTGCAACTGATTAATTGCCAGTGCGGTATGGTCAGCCGCCGCAATAACCAGTTCATGCTTGGTCTTTCGTACTACCTGACCAGGTTCCTGGGTCACAGGACCTTCGTCTAAGGGCGTCACGTCCCAAAACTTCGTCCGTTTGCCATCCATCATGGCATAGGCGATTGGCGCAGGCCGCATCCCCCGAACTTGGTAATCGATTTCAGCAGCCGTCTTGGTAAAGAAATCCAAGACCTCCTGTTCTGGTTGGATATTAGGTGCAAACGTCACCTGGTCCTCATCCTGTGGCACGGCTTGAATCTCGCCTGCGATGAGTTTTGGCAAAGTTTCCAATAACAGATCACGGCCAACTAGGCTCAGCTTATCAAACATCGTGCCAGTATCATCACTCGCTTCGATTGGAATCGCACGTTGGGCCAGCATGTCACCGGCGTCCATTTTTTTAACCATATAAATAATGGTAATGCCCGTCTCTGATTCGCCGTTAATGATGGCATATTGCACCGGCGCACCACCACGATACTTCGGTAATAACGAGCCGTGAGCATTGACCGCGCCAATCTTGGCAGCTTTTAATAGTTTCGTTGGTAAAAATTGTCCAAAAGCGGCCGTCACGATTAAATCCGGCTGCAAGTCAATAATTTGCTGCATTTCAGGACTGCCGCCGATTTTTTCAGGTTGAAAGACCGGAATATCATGCGCAACAGCCACTTCTTTGACTGGTGAGGCGGTTAAAACGTGTTTACGACCCACGCGTCGGTCTGGTTGGGTGACCACACCCAAAACTTGATAATCTGCTTTAATTAAACTTTCGAGAATTGGTGCCGCAAATGCGGGTGTTCCCATAAAAACGATCGATGTCATTACACTTATTCCTCCTCGAATCGTTACATAAAATGCAGCGGTTCTACATCAATTCCAATCTGCAAGCCTTGACGCTGCTGCGCTTGGGTCTCATGTAACAGCGTTGTCAACGTTTTAGCGAGATTGGGTTCCTGTTTGTATTTAATCACAATTTGGTAATAATAGCGCCGGTTCACACGCGCAATTGGTTTGGGCGTCGGACCTAATAAAATCGTTGATGGCGCCAAGCGTGGCCGTAGCCACTGTAATAATTGGTACATCCGTTTGGCCGCGACTGCTTCCTCCAAATCACTCGCTGTGATCTGGACGGTAAAGTAGTACGGTGGATAGCCGCCGCGATGCCGCATCTGCATTTCATACTTGAAAAAGCCTTCATAGTCATGATGTTGTGCAAAGCGAATCGCATAGTGGTCTGGGTTAAACGTCTGAATATAGACGTGCCCGGTCTTTTCCGCCCGACCTGCCCGGCCACTCACTTGGGTTAAAAGTTGGAAGGTCCGTTCACTCGCGCGAAAATCAGGCAGTCCCAAGGCCGTATCGGCATTCAAGACGCCAACCAGTGTGACGTTTGGAAAATCAAGGCCCTTGGCAATCATCTGGGTTCCAATCAAGATATCCGCTTCACCACTGCCAAACTTGGCTAGTAGCTTCTCGTGGGCACCCTTCTTACGCGTCGTATCATTATCCATTCGAATGATCGTTGCGTCTGGAAGCAAGTCCTGTAATTCTTCTTCGACTTTTTCCGTTCCCGTCCCGTAATAACGAATCTGACGGCTATGACAGTTGGGACACGTCCGCGGAATCGCTTCTTCATGGCCACAATAATGGCATTTCATGGTGTGGGTATCCATGTGTAACGTCAGTGAAATATCACAATTAGGGCATTTCAAGACAAATCCACAATCTCGGCAGAGCACAAACGAGGAGTACCCGCGCCGATTTAACATCAACACACTCTGTTCATGACGTTCAAGCCGATCCTGCAGTGCGACGAGTAACGGGGCCGAAAAATTACTCTCGGCATGTTGCTGCATCTCCTTTTTCATATCAATGATGGAAACTTTAGGCAACGGCCGTCGATTGACCCGGTCTGCTAGCAACAATCGCTGGTAGACCCCTTTTTCAGCCCGTGCACGCGTTTCTAATGAAGGGGTTGCGGACCCGAGAACGACAGGGCAATGATGATACTGACTCCGCCATAAGGCCACTTGGCGCGCATGATACCGCGGTGCATCATCTTGTTTGTAAGTACTTTCGTGTTCCTCATCCATGACGATCAACCCGATATTTTTCAGCGGTGCAAATACCGCTGAACGAGCGCCGACTACGACTTGGGCTTCACCGCGTTGAATCCGACGCCACTCATCATATTTTTCACCACTGGAAAGGCCACTGTGAAGGACGGCCACGGCTTTCCCGAACCGCCCCTTCACGCGTTGGACCATCTGTGGCGTCAATGAGATTTCGGGCACGAGCATCAATGCGGTCTTTCCCTGAGCCAGGGCGGCCGCCATCGATTGCAAATAGACTTCGGTCTTCCCGCTCCCCGTCACACCTTCTAGTAAGAAGGTCGTCGTCGCAGTCTGATCAACGGCTGCAGTAATCTGATCGACCGCAACCTGCTGCTCATCGTTCAACTTCAAAGCCTTAGTTGCCTTAATATCATGACTGGCATAGGGATCGCGATAAACTTCGACCGCGATTTTTTCGAGCCACCCCTTCTGCGCAGCGGTCCGAATGGCACTCTCATTGACCTTAAACCGCGTACAAAAGGCTTTTTGCACCATCGTTTCACCATTTAGCGTAATTAGGCCTTGTAAGATGGCCATTTGTTGCTTAGCGCCCGCCCGAACATTGGCCTTTTCGGCTTCAAGTTCTGGAATCGACAATCTTGCTTTCAGTGCCGTTTGGGTCTTACGCCGCGCTTGATTTTTCACTTGGTAATAAACATCGACCTGACCAGCTGCTTGCAGTCGCAAGAGCTGACTGACGATGGCCGGTGTCGTGGCGACCGTATCAAACGGGACCATTGATTGACCACCAAACAAGGTCTCGCGAATTTCGTCAGGCGTCGTCGCTGTTGTTCGCAGTTGTTTCTCATATTTAGCCCGCATGACGGCTGGTAACATGGTTTGAGCACAGGTGATTTGAAATGAAAAGGTACTCTCAGCGAGCCACTTGGTCATCGCTAAGCCTTCTGTGTTCAACACCGGTGCCAAATCGACCACCGCATCGATTGGTTTAAGTTCACCCTCAAAATTAGTGACATCATCACAAGCCAACACAAAGCCTTGGACCCGCCGTTTTCCACGACCAAACGGGACGACGACGCGCATGCCAGGCTGCACCTGGGATTGCCACGCAGCTGGAATCTGATAACTATACGGTCGATTTGTCTGCATAGTGGGCACATCGACTAAAACTTGGGCAATTTGTGCCACACAACTCTTCCTCTCTTTTAAATGCTTTGACTAATTCAGTGCACCGTCCGCAATTGCCGTTTCTAAAATGATTTTGGCAATCGCCGTCTTAGATGCTAACTCCGTAGTCACTGGTTGCTGATGCGGCCGCAATAACGTCACTTGATTGGTATCACCATTAAAGCCAACGCCTGGTTGCGAAACGTCATTAGCCACTAACAAGTCCAACTTTTTATGAGTTAATTTACGATTGGCGTTTGCCAGCAAATCCTGCGTTTCGGCGGCAAAACCAACCACATACTGATGCTTCTTTTCGGCTGCCAACGTTTTGAGAATATCAGGCGTTTCCGTTAATTGAAGCATCAAATCGCCATGACCAGCGGGTTTCTTAATTTTCTGCGTCGCCAGCTCTGTCGGTCGATAGTCCGAAACGGCCGCAGCCATGACTAAAATATCTGCGTCATCAAAAGCGGTACGAACAGCAGTTAATAGCGACGATGCCGAGTCAACCGGAACGATGGTCACGCCCGTGGGTACTGGCAGATGGGTCGTTGCACTGATCAAGGTGACGGTCGCACCCATTTCACGCGCAACTTGTGCCAACGCATAACCCATCTTGCCTGATGAACGGTTAGTAATAAACCGGACGGGGTCTAACGCTTCACGCGTCCCACCAGCCGTCACAACGACGTGGCGTCCCGCCAACGGTAAATCAGGTGTAAGCTGAATCAATTGGTCCGTCAGCCACGCCAGAATTGCCTCAGGCTCAGGTAAGCGCCCCTGACCGGCGTAGCCTTCCGCTAACATCCCAGTTGCTGGTGTCAGCACATGCAGTCCGTCAGCGGTAAGCTGTTCCAAATTGCGTTGTGTCGCTGGATTCGCATACATGTGAGAATTCATCGCTGGGACCACAAACTTCGGCGCAGTTGTCGCCAAGACCGTCGTTGTGGCAGCATCGTCCGCCAATCCATTCGCGACTTTGGCAATTAAATTGGCGGTGGCTGGAACGAGCACCATTACTTCCGTCCAATCTGCTAAGGCAACGTGGACAACGTGCTGCGGATCAGTCGTCGTAAATTCATCCAGAACGACTGGTTGCTGGGTCAACGTCTGAAAAGTCAGTGGCGTTACAAACTCAGCGGCGTGAGCAGTCATTGCCACTCGCACTACCGCACCCTGTTTCATTAAACTCCGAATCAACACTAGTGCCTTGTAACTCGCAATCCCACCACTAACCACTACGGTTACATGGCGCTTTGTCCATACACTCACTTTTTCACGTCCTTCAAAAATCAACGCTGCAACCTGCAACGTCATTTTGTCACTTTAATGTTTCAATTGTATCAAGAATCCACGGTCACGTGAAGCTGAACGTCCGTTTGGGTGCAAAATAAAAAAAGCACCAAGCC